>JABMSA010000751.1 GCA_013202185.1 Planctomycetota bacterium | reverse complement strand
TATTCTGCTGGAAATGATTCCGCTTCAAATGATTCTGCTTCAAATGATTCTGCTACAAATGATTCTGCCTAAAAGAGGCGTGGGAACGCCTTCGATCCCCTGTCAGTTGGGGCTTCCGTCTCTCTGTCGGCTCCTGGGCATCAGCATAACGTGCGGTTTGGATGAAACAGGATTCTCATACACAATCACCGGCGTGTTGTACACCTCTCCAATTGCCTGGCGCGTCAGCACTTCTTGCGGGGGGCCGATCTTGAACATGCTCCCGTTGCACAGCAAAACTATCCTGTCGCAGTATTCACTGGCGAGGTTCAAGTCATGCAGAATCATTGCCACGGTCAGCCCCTCTTCGGCATTGAGTTTTCCCAACAAGTCGAGTATTTCGATCTGGTGACCTATATCGAGATGAGCAGTGGGCTCGTCCAAGAGCAAAAGCGCCGGCTGCTGGGCAAGTGCCTGTGCAATGAAGGCCCGTTGCCTCTCCCCCCCGGACAGCTCGTTTATCATCCTGTCGGCCAGGTGCGTCACATCCGCCAGAGACATGGCTCGTTCTATCGCGTCCCAGTCCTTTCTTCCCAGCCGCTGGAACCTCGCCAAATGAGGGAACCTCCCCATGGCGACAAGCTCTTGCACGGAGAAAGAAAAGGTGTTCTCGAGCATCTGGGGCAGAACCGCCACCTCTCTTGCCAACTCGCGCGACGGGATGCTTGCAAGGACTTTGCCGCGATAATAGATGGCACCGTCGCTCGGTGCGAGCAGCCGTGTCATCGCTCGGAACAATGTGGTCTTCCCCGCTCCGTTGGGTCCGACAATCCCTAGTATGCACCCTTGTTGCAGAGAGAATGAGACTCCCCTGACGACGTCGGTTTCGCCGTATCCGCACGAGAGATTCCTCAGTTCCAATAGCATCCGCAAGACCTCAGAAAAGCTCCCAATTTCGTGACCCGAAAAAGATGGCCAGGAAGAACAAGCCGCCCAGGAAGCCGGTTACCACGCCAACGGGCAGTTCCATCGGCGAGACTATCGTTCGAGCAAGACAATCGCATGCAATCAGAAGCGAGGCCCCGCCAAACACGCAAGCCGGAATCAGAACCCGGTGGTCGGGCCCGCTGAAATGGCGAATAAAATGCGGCACTACCAAGCCGACAAACCCAATCATGCCTGATGCGGATACGCACGCAGCCGTAACCAGCGAGGCAATCACAAAGATAAGCTTCTTGGTCAGCTCAACTCTTACCCCCAGGTGCGCGGCTTTTTCTTCTCCAAGCGAGAGCACGTTAAGCTCTCGGGCGAAAAGAACGAGCAAGGCGACCCCGCAGAACACAATGCAGCCGACAACCTTTATCAATCCGTCTGCGGCAGAAGATAAATCTCCCATCAGCCAGAGAATGGCGCCATGTATCTTCTCGGCCTGAGAAACCGCAAACACGAGCATGACCATTGAAGAGAAGACGAAGCTGAGGATTACCCCGCCAAGGATCAGGGCCGCGGTGGAAAAGCGCTTCACGCCGGCAACGACATAGACCAGGAAGACCGAAACCAGCGCCCCGCCAAAGGCGCACAATGGGAGCCAAATCCCCGCCACGCCAGACACAATTCCCAGCGTCGCCCCGAGAGCGGCCCCACCGGAAACCCCCAAGGTGAACGGATCTGCCAGGGGGTTTCGCAATACTCCCTGGAAACAGGCTCCGCATGGAGCCAAACCCGCTCCCACCACGAAGGCAAGAAGGACCCGCGGCAGTCGGATCCTCCACACGATCATCTGATGCGCGTCGGACGCGTGCGGATGCAACAGAGCCTGGATCGTTTCCTCTACCGACAGCTTGCTTCCGCCGAACATGAGGGCAACCAGGAAAGTTACACCGCTCAGAACGATCAGCGTGACCAGCAGCATTACACTTCTTCTGCGCATTTGTGTCTCACAATATCGAAAAGACAACTCACCCGACGGACCGTCCGCCGTTCACCGCGCTCCTGGTCTTGCTCACGAAACAGTTTGCCACTTCCGGACCACTCGATCTCCTATCGAATCGGCGCTTCTCTCAAGCAGCGCTTCACTACTTCTTCCGCGCTGTGGCAAGCGTCTGCGGGATAAACCTGCGGCCTCTCGATCACGACCACCTCACAGCCTTCGTGCCGGGCGGCCTCGATCTTTGCCGGGGCGCCTCCCGCCTCGCCGCTGTCTTTCGTGACCACAATACCTATGTCGTGAGCGCGGATCGCCTTGCGATTCTCCTCGACCGAAAAAGGGCCGCGACCCGCGAGAATGCGAGAGCCGGCGATCCCCGCTTTCTTGCACGCCTCGATGGATCGGTCGTCGGCCAGCACGCGCGCGAAAACATCACACGCCGCCGCGCGCGCCTCACGAACGTAGGGATCGAGGTTTCGGGTGCCGATGGTCAAGAGCACCGGCCGACCGAAAGAGCACGCCAAGCCGGCGGCCCGCTCGTGATCGGGCGCAAGATGCACAAAGCTCTCGGGAGTGATGGAAGGCGGCCTCACGAAGCACAGATAAGGAATAGCCGCCCCCCGGCACGCCGACTGCGCCGTCGTAGTCGCTTCAACCGCATAGGGATGGGTGGCGTCGACCACGGCTTCGACGCGCTCGCGGCGGAAAAGCGATGACATCTGCTCGAGGCCCAGCGGCCCCGACCGCCGGCGAATGTTGCCATCAGTCGGCAGACGCAGCGGAATGTCGGTCGCGGTCGACACGAGCACTTCGTATCCCGCGTGTGCAAGTGACGCGGCGAGCGGCGCGGTTTCGCTTGTGCCTCCCAGCAGAAGGATCATATGTTGTACCCCCTGGGCGTTACGAACCATTTGCCGATGCGCTTCGACGAGCGATTGCCGATGAGCACGATGCTTCGCATTCCGATTTCCTCCTGCAGAAAGTGCTCGAGATCGCTGAGCACCACGCGCTCGTCGTCGGTGCTCACGGCGGTTGCGATTCCTACGGGCGTGTCGGGGTTCCGATGCTGTCGAAATATCCGGGCGGCCTCTTCCAGTTGCGTAACGCGTTTCTTGCTGCGCGGATTGTATAGCGCGACCGCCAGGTCCGCAGCCGCCACCGCCTCCAGCCTCTCCTTTATGGTCTCCCACGGCACGAGCAGATCGCTCAGGCTGATGCAGGCAAAATCGACCATCAGCGGGGCGCCGAGCCTTGCAGCGGCCGCGCCGGCGGCGGTAACGCCCGGCACGATTTCTATGACAACGCGCATGCTCTCGGCGGCCGCCAGCTCGAAAGCCAGCCCCGCCATCCCGTAAATGCCCGGGTCGCCCGACGAAACCAACGAAACGATGTTGCCTTCCTGCGCGGCGTTCAGGGCCGCCCGGCAGCGCTCAACTTCCTTTTTCATGCCGGACGCGATCAGCTTCTTGCCGCCTGTCAGGTCTTCTATCAGCCCGAGGTACCTGCCGTAGCCAACGACGATGCTGCTGTCCGTTATAGCCCGCACGGCGCGGAGGGTTCTGTCTAATCGCCCGCCCGGGCCTATTCCGACCACATACAGCTTTCCTTCGCCACGGCTACCGTCACCCGGCCGTAGATTGTTTTCGGTAGTACTAATTTTGTTCTGCTCCCAGCCAGTAATGCGGCCGGCTCCGCGACCGCCGGCAAGTTGACTTTTTGTTCTACAAGCTCTGAATGAGTGAACTGCCTGGCCGAATTCCTGATCTCGTCGGACGTTATGAACCGGACAGGAATACCGAGCAATCGGGCCGCCCGAAGCAATCCTTCCTCCCGAGATTTTATGTCTGCCGATGCCAGCACCCGGACGTCATCCGCTGACGCTCCCACCTGTGCCAATGCCTGCTTCACTGCCGTTGTGATTTCATCGGCATTCACGCCACGGCGACACCCCACCCCCACGATCAGCGTCTTGACGGCTTCGGTTGTGGTCGAGATGACCGGCTCGGCGCCCAGTGCGTTGGCCACGCTTACGGCCAGGGCATTTGCGCCCGCCTCGTGGCCGCCGAGCAAACTCACCGCGTGCCTGCCGCCCACGTCTACAACTACCACCGCCGGATCCTTTGTCTTGTGCGCGAGGTTGCCGTCGAGGGCGCGCACAACTACGCCGCAGGGGGCCAGATATACCAGGCCGTCGTACGCCGTGAAGATCTCGCGGGTAAGCTCTACTATCTTCTCGAAAGTTTCCGCCCCGGCCATCGGAGCCGCGCTCTTGTGCAGGTAGACGGTCGTGTCCGGCAATTCGCTCGCGAGGCGCCGGGCCAACTGTGCGCCCTTGTCTGAGAGGGTGATCAGGGCGATCTTCACGCTTTCTTCCCTTTGCGGTACCCGTGTGTGAACGTGCTGTCGTAGAGCTTCGAAGCGGTGCCGGGCCGGGCCGGCGCGTTGCCCACAATTATCATTGCCGTTTTCTTGATGCCGGCCTCGCCGACCTTTCTCGCAATGTCATCGAGCGTGCCGCGTATGATGATCTCGTCGGGCCACGAAGCCCGGTACACCACCGCGGCCGGCGCTTCCTTGCCGTAGTGTGACGAGAGGATTGTTGCCACCTTTTCGATGCCGTGAACCGAAAGAAATATGCAAAGCGTGGCCCCGGCCTGTGCCAGACGGTCCAGCTCCTGGCTCTCGGGCATCGGCGTTCGGCCGGCCGACCTCGTCAGAATGATCGTCTGAGAAATCCCGGGGACCGTAAGCTCGGTCTTGAGCGCCGCCGCCGCCGCCTGAAACGAGCTGACGCCCGGCACGACCTCATACTCGATGCCCAACCCATCCAGCCCGGCCATCTGCTCGCCGATCGCGCCGTAGATCGCAGGATCACCCGTGTGCAGGCGCACCACGTCGACGTCTCGGCCGCGCGCATCCTTGCAAACGGCAAGTATCTGCCCGAGCGACATCCCGGCGGAATCGTGGACCTCCGCATCGGACGGAATCAGCCCGATGACTTCGGGGCTCACGAGCGAGCCCGCGTAGACGCAGCACTTGCATTCGCTCAGCAGGCGCCGCGCCCTGACGGTAAGCAGCTCAGGATCGCCCGGGCCCGCGCCCGTAAAATAAACTTTCATGGTCATACCCGTGTGTTTGCGTGGACAAGAATGATGGACAGATACCCGGCTTCAGGGCCTTCGTTTCGGAGGCTAGCGAGGTCCGTCTCGATCCGCTGGTCTTCCATTCCGATTCGAGAGACGAACACCGCCCGCCCGATTGTGCCGGTCTCTTCCAGCACGTCGAGTACCGCCTCGAGGCGCTTGCCGATTTTCATCAAGACCACCGTGCCGCCCTGCTCGATCGCGCGGCGGACGGCCGCGGTGTCGTCGGCCGTGGGCACTATCGTAACGTTTTCCTTGCCTTCGCCCAGCGGAAATTCCGTGAGGGCCGCCGCCGCGTTCACCGAAGTTATGCCGGGCACCGTGATGATATTGACATCCGGCATCCGCTCGCGTAGTGCCCGCGCGAGATAGATGTACGTGGAATAGAGCAGCGGGTCGCCCAGCGTCAGGAAACACGCATCCTCGCCCGAGTCGATGACGGCGGCCACCTCCCCGGCCGATTCGTTCCACCGTTCGGTCAACTCGTCGCGGTCGGTCGTCATGGGGAAGACAAGCTCGTGTGCCACCGAATCGGCCGGCAGGTGCGGTTTCGCGATCTTCAGCGCGAGGCTTTCCGATGCGGCCCGGGCCTTGGGCACGAACACGTGCCTGCATCGTTGCAACGCCCGCGCACCCTTGACGGTCATCAGCTCGGGGTCGCCGGGGCCAACGCCTATTCCGTAGAGAGTTCCCTTGCTCATGAAAGCAGCGTCCCGTCGACTATCAGAAGTATTGTTCTCGACGGCGGCCTGAGCGCGCCGAGTTGCGCGGGATCGATCTCAGTAACAGACTCGTCGCCGAGCGTGAGGTCCTGGCAGAGAAAGGTTCTTACGTTTGATCCGCGCGATCGGAGAAGCTCGGCCGCCCACTCCAGCGACTCCTGCTTGCCCAGGAGCACGGCAATCTTTTTCGCTTCGGCGAGTGCGCCGGCATCGGCGTCGGGCGGCCCGTTGTGTGCGTTGATTATCGTCGCATCGAGCCAATCGAGCCCTATCCGTGCGAACGCCACCTGAACGGAGCTTATGCCTGGTATCACTTCGCACTTGTCGCGGCCGAAGTGCCCGACGACCGGCTTCGCGAGGCTGCACAGCCCGGGATCGCCCGTTACGAGCACACACACGCGGCGCCTTCGGCCGCAATGCGATTCGATTTGCGCCAGCACTTCGTCGACGTCCGCCCCCATCACAATTCGCTCGGCATCCACGTCGGGGAAGAGATCGAGCAGACGCCGCGCGCCCGCCAGCACATCGGCCTGCGCCGCAGCTCGCCGTGCAGCGGGCGTGAGATAATCCGGTGAGCCCGGCCCGCAGCCGATGATCGTGATGCGATGTTCATTCACTGCCATGGGCTCAGATCTCCACGGGCGCCCAGGACGTCGCCTTTCATATTCACCAGCACGATCGCGACGTCAAGTGTTCCTTTCAGGCGCTCGTTTACGGCTTCCCAAACGGCGCTTGCCACGGCATCGCCGAGTTGGCGCTGCTCTTCGGGAGCCAATGATGCAAAGAGCCCTTCGGTGGTCGTGCTTTCCGGCAGGGAGCGGCCGAGCAAGTCGCGAGCCATTCGCGAAACTATCGGAACGGCGCTCTCCGAGCGCGAAGAATGGGTGTCCCACTGCCCGTCGGCCAGCTTCGCGAGCTTGCCGGGATGCCCGAGCGCCAGCAGCGCGGCGAACTCGTAATTCACCACGTGATCGAGCATGTATCCCCATTCGTTGCTTACGAGCACCACCTGGTCCGGCGCCAGTTCGAGGTGTCGGCGGGCGGCCCGTTCTCCTGTGTTGCCCGGCACGAAAACGGGCGCGTCGATTCCGCTCGCGCCGGCCACGTCGAGCGCGCACTTCAGCGACTGCCGAAGCGCCGGACAACTGAAAGGCCGCACACGCCCGGTGGTGCCGAGTATCGAGAGCCCCCCGACGACGCCCAGCCTGGGGTTGAAAGTTCTTCTTGCCAGTTCTTCGCCGCCGGGAACGGATATGGTGATCTTTGCCGGACGGCTTGTTACCTCTCGCACCGCCGCGCGGATCATTTGACGCGGCACGGGATTGATGGCCGGCTCGCCGGGCGGCACCTGCAGGCCGGGCTTTGTAATCGCGCCCACGCCTTCCCCGGCAAGCAGGACAGTGTCGTCGTCATCGCTCCAGGCCACCGAAGCCACCACAACGGCGCCGTTGGTTATATCGGGATCGTCGCCGGCGTCTTTTCGCACTGCGGCTTGTGCTCCGTCGTCTGTGCGTTGCGCGTGCAAGATCGGAACGAGTATGCTCGAGCCGTCGGGCAGGGCGACGTCTATCTCGGCGGGTGCGTGCTTTCCGCTCAAGACCAGTGCGGCCGCTTTTGCGGCGGCTGCGGCGCAGGTGCCGGTGGTGTAGCCCGTGCGGAGGATTTTCATGCATCTTTCTCCACGAGCCCGCGAACTATTATCTCGGGCGGTATCAGCTCGACCAGTCGCACACGCGCCTCGCCCACGGTCAGCGGAAACCCATTGACCGGCACCCCGTCGTAGAGCCTGAGCTCATGCACCAGGCGTGATATATAGGGCATCCTCAGGCCGGCCTCGTCCACCACGTTCTGATCGGTGAACACCTCTTCGGGCGTGCCCTTCTTCAGCAGGCTGCCCCTGTTCAATACGTAGATGCAATCGGCGAACAACGGAAGCATATCAACCGAGTGCGTGGCCATGACTACGGTGATGTTGTTTTCGCCGTTGAGCCGCTTGAGCAGGTGCATCATCAGCGATTCGCCTGCGGGGTCGAGGCCGGCCGTTGGCTCGTCGAGCACCAGTATCGACGGCTTCATGGCGAGCACCCCCGCCAGGCACACGCGCTTTTTCTCGCCGAAACTCAGGTGATGAATCGCCCGGCTGCGCAGCTTTGCGGCCCCGACGCATTCAAGGGCCTCATCAACGCGTTCTTTCACTTCCGCTTCGCTGAGCCCCAGGTTGCGCGGGCCGAATGCCACGTCGTCTTCCACCGTAGCGGCAAAAAGCTGGTCGTTGGGGTTCTGCAGCACCAGGCCGATCTGCTGGTAGAGCTGCGCGGCGGGTATCTCGCGAATGTTCTTGCCGTTTATGAACACGGCCCCCTCCTGCGGAACCAGCAGCTTCACGAGCACTCTTATCAGCGTGGTCTTTCCGGAGCCGTTGGACGCCAGCATGGCCACGAACTCGCCGGCGCCGGCGCGGAAGTTCATGTGCCGCAGCGCCTGCGTGCCCTCTTCGAATGTGAAAGATACATTCCTTGCTTCAATTGCCGCCGCGGGCTGTTCTACATTCACTAGAGCCATCCTTCGGCCAGAAACCAGGCCGACGTAATCATTGCAAGGAAAACTGCTGTAATCATTGTTTCGTGCCGGCCCAGAGAAGCGGGCTCGCCGACCGGCAGCGAATCCTTGTAGCATCGAGCCACCATGGCTTCGTGGGTCTTGTCGGCCTGCTCGAGTGAGCGTTCCATCACGGCACCCGCGAGCACTCCCATCGAGGAAAGCGACCGCTTGAATCCGACGTAGCCCAGCCGTGTTTTCTGCGCCACGAAGATCTCGGATGTGTGATCGACGAGCGCAAAGATGTAGCGATACATCATCATTGCCGTTTCCACCCAGGTCTTGGGCATTCGCGCCCATCTCAGCGCAACGAATATCTTGTGCGCGGGAGTCACCATGCTCAGCAGGAGCATAATGCCCACCGAGCCCAGCACGCGCGAAGCGATGAGCCCGCCCGATGCCAATCCTTCGCGGGTGGCCGTGAGCTGCCGGCCGGCGATCGAGAACGTGGCCATCGGCGTAGAGCCCGAAAGAAACGCTCGCATCACGCAAACCATCGCCGCTATGCCGAGCGGCAACATGAGGCGCAGCGCAACCAACCTGGCCGGCATCCGCAGCAGGAGGAGCGTCGCCAGGCAGCACGCGCAGATGCCCAACGGCAGGTAAACCTTGCTCGAGAGAATCACGGCCATCAGGCCGGCGGCCGCTATCGCCAACTTGACACGCGGATCCAACCGCGACAGGGCATTGTCTCGAAAGGCAAAGATGTCTGAAAAAAGCTCAAACGACTGGCTCATTTTTTGTCTCGTGCAGAAGGAAACAGCTCACGGAAACAATAGCCGGACACAAACCCTCCGGCGGCGCCGGCGACCAGGAAGAGAAATAGCAGCAGATCGCCCTTGTCTGTATTCATGTAGGGCTCACGTGGCGGTCGGCCGGCCTCTTCGGCGAATTTCTCCACTACGGTCTCGTCCACGCCCGGCCAGTCGCCTTCTGCCGCGCTCAGATACAGCCCGGCGGCCAGTAACATTATGCTTGCACAAACTATCACTACTTTAGCCATGGTTTTGCCTTTTCCTTATGCTTCAGTTTGCGCGACGTTCGGTTTCAGAAGCTCGGGGCGCCGTGCCAATACGAACCTGTAAGTTGCCGCTGAAAGCAGCCCTTCGAATATTCCCAGGGGGAGTTGAGTAGGGACAAATGCGACCATAATGGTCGCAAACATGCCCCACATAGAACCGTCCGCGTGCAAGGCACTTGACAACTCAAAGGACGTAGACGCATACGTGGCCCAGTCCGCGATCGCACCGGCGCCGAACGCCGCGAGCGCGACCGGCAGCCGCGCCGTTTTCAAGACGCGGAACGACATGTACCCGGCCAGCCCGCCCACAACTCCCATTGATACGATGTTTGCGCCCAGCGTGGTCAGCCCGCCGTGTGCGAGAAACAGCGCCTGCAACAGGAGCGCAATGCTTGTTATTACCACGGTTGGTCCCGGGCCGATGAGTATTGCCGCCAGCCCCGTGCCGCACGGATGCGAGCACGTGCCCACACCGGGTATGGGAATAGGCATGCAAGAGATTATGAAAACAGCGGCACCGACCATTGCAAGAAACGTCTTGTATTTCGGGTCTTGCCTGCTGCGGACCTTTATGTCGTGCAGGCCCCACGCAACGAACGGAATCGCCACTACGAACCACAGGCCCGCCCACGGCGCCGGCAAAATGCCTTCGCTGATGTGCATGGCACGGGCGGAAGCCGGCCACGCAATCAGAACGACCAGGCCCAATATGATGAATCTCAAGCACCTTCTCATTTCTTGTCTCCTTGCTTAATCGAGAGAAGCCAGGGCGTTGACGATGGCTGCGGCTGCCGCACTGCCGCCCCTGTTTCCGACGTTCGTAATGTAACACAGATCGCTCTCGAGCAGCGCGGCCTTCGACTCACGCGCTCCCACAAACCCCACCGGCACTCCGACCACGAGGGCCGGTCGTGGCCCTCCGCCGGCGGCGATCTCCATCACTTTCCACAGCGCCGTCGGAGCGTTCCCGATAGCGACGATCGCTCCGCCGAGGTGATCGGCCAGCTTTTCCATTGCCGCCGCCGACCGCGTACAGCCTGCGGCCTTTGCTTTCTCGGCTACGTCGGGATCGCCGATCGCGCAGAGCGTTTCGCAGCGGGCCCTGGTTATTCCGGCCGTCAGCATTGTGACGTCGCATATGATCGGCCTGGCCGCGTTTATGGCGTTCGTTCCGCGCTCGATGGCGTCGGGATGGATTCGCATCGTTGTGGCAAATGAAAAATCGGCGGTCGCATGAATCACGCGCCGCACAACGGCGCGGGCGGAGGGTCCGAACTCCTCGCGCTCGAGCCGGAGGTCCACGAACGAGTGGCTCTGCTTCTCGATTTCTTTTCCGTCGGAAGGCAGGTTCTCCGCCGACGAGAGGCCGCCCATCAGGCGCTCGACGAGCAGGTCTTCGATCATCGGCTCGCCGTGCAGAGTCGGCATTACTTCGATCTCGACGCCGGGGTGCTGCTCGCGGCACTTTTCGACCTGGGCCGGAATATCGCGCGTAACGTGCTGGCCGTTGTGCAGGAAATAAGGCATCAGTACAATGCGCCGCACGTCGCGCGCCGCCAGTTGCGCCACCTGATCCTGAATGCTCGGGCGCGCCAGCGAAAAGAACGCAGGCAGCACTGTGGCGCCTTTAAGACGCGCCGCCACCTTATCTACAAGCTGCGCGAACACCTCGTTGGCCTGCTCGCGCGGGCTTCCGTGGCTGATGATCAATACGCTCGTCGAGTTTCGGTCTGCGTTCATCACAACTCCTTGCACTTCGTCACCAGGTAATCCGCCACTTCCGGACGCGACGCGAAATGGAGGTGCACATAACTTGCCAGCACGTTTCCCTTCCGATAGCCGCCGCTGCCGGACGGCCTGCCCCGCGAAAACTTCTTCGCATACACTTCGTCCCACCCATCGTCCGCCGGACCGATCATTTCGGAGTAGTGGAATTCGTGGCCGCGCCCCACGCTTCCCTTCCGGCCCCACAGCGAGTCGTCCGTCAGCGTTACCGCCACGTATCCCAACGACCTCAGCCGCGGGAGCATCCTGGTGGCGAATGGCAGCACTCCGGCCATTGGAAAACGCCCGCCGTCTTTCGCCTCGACGTGCCCTGCCAGGTACATCAAGCCGCCGCACTCGGCATAAACGGGCCGCCCCGATTGGCAGAACTCTCGAACGCTTTGCAGCATGTCGCCATTCGAAGAGAGCGCCCGGGCGTGCTCCTCAGGATAGCCTCCGCCTATGTAGAGCGCCTGCGCGCCCTGCGGCACGTGGCGGTCCGACAACGGCGAAAAAGGCATCAGCTCGCAGCCGCGCTCCTCCAGCGCCTCGAGGTTGTCGGCGTAATAAAAATGAAACGCATCGTCCCGCGCAATCGCAATTCGTGCCCCTTCGCCCGGGGCTTTCGGGCGGCTCGGAGGCGCGTCGACAGGTGCCGCGGAGCGGGCGATTCGCAGCGCAGCGTCCGGGTCGACGTTGCTTTCGAACGCGTCGGCGAGAGCGTTGAGCATTTCATCGGGCACTTCGGTTGCGTTAGCTGTTACAAGCCCGAGGTGCCGGCTCGGCAACCTTGGAAACGTCCCGCGAGGCACAGCGCCGACCAGTGGCGGCAGCCCGGCACCGGACAAGGCATCGGCCAGCATCCGGCGGTGCCGGCCGGAGCCGCAATTATTGGCAATGACTCCGGCCACGCCCGGGGCCGCTTCGAATTCGGCGAATCCTTTCACCGTTGCGCCCAGGCTCCTGGCCGCGCCGTGGCTGTTGCACACCAGCAGCACTGGTGCCTGCAGGCGCCGCGCCACGTGCGCCGTGCTGCCGTCGGAGCTGCAAGGATCATAGCCGTCGTACATGCCCATCACGCCTTCGATCACCGCCACGTCGGCGTCGGCGGTCGCACGCGCAAACAGTTCGCAAACGTATTCCTCTCCCATCATCCAGGTATCGAGGTTGTAGCAGGTGCGGCCGGCGGCAAGCGCGAGGTACGTGGGATCGAGGAAGTCGGGCCCGACCTTGAACGCCTGCACGCGCAGCCCTCTGCGAGCCAACGCGCGCACGAGGCCGAGCGCAACCGACGTCTTGCCTACGCCGCTCTGCGTGCCGGCGATCATCACTCGAGGGCACATTTTCGTCAAAGCTGCACTCCTCCCAGCATGAAGACCACCAGTGCGCGGGCGCCAAGGCACAACGCCAGGAAGATTCCCACGGTAACGAACATCAGCGCGTTGACACGCGGGATGTGCGCTTTCTCGAGGGCCTCGAGGCGGTCGCCGATCGCCGGCTTGCGACTTGCCCGGCCGAGGTAGTAGTTGAGCCCGCCGAGCTGCACCCCGAGCGCACCGGCAACGGCGGCCTCGGTGAACCCGGAGTTGGGGCTGGCGTGCCGGCGCGCGTCGCGCAACATGGTTCGCAGCGAAACGGCCGCGCGCTCGCGCAGACCCGCGGCAGCCAGGCACACCAGCGGAGCCGTCAGGCGCGCGGGGATCAGGTTTGCCAGGTCGTCGAGCCTTGCCGAAGCCCATCCGAACTTCACGTAGCGGTCGTTCTTGTACCCGAAGGTGGAATCGAGCGTGTTGATCGCCCGGTACGCCAAGGCGCCCACGGGCCCGAAGAGCGCGGCAAAGAACAGCGGGGCGGTGATTCCGTCGACGATGCTCTCGGCCACGCTCTCCACGGTCGCCCTCACCACTCCGGGCTCGTCCAGGCGATCGGTGTCGCGTCCGACTATCATGCCCACGCGCTTTCGAGCTTCGGCCAGATCGCCGTTCGACAGCGCCCGATACACCTGCATGCTGTGACGGGCCATGTCTCGGGTTGCGACTGCGGTGTAGATCAGCAATATCGAGGCGGCGTCGGCCACGAACGGGTGCAGGTATCCGGCCCCGGCAATAACGGCGAACGCCGCTGCGCCGGTCAGGCCAACCGTTACAACCGCCACGCAAACGCCCGCAACTTTCGGCCACGGAATGCACCGGCGGGCCGGGCACTCGAGGCCCAACGCCAGCAGACCGATGCCGCGCACAGGATGCGGAAGCCGGCGCGGATCCCCGATCAGGAGGTCGAGTGCAACCGCCGCAAGAATTTGATACTCCAATCTCATCGCAGTCCCATCACCCGGTAGACCTCGTCCATATCCAGGCTTTCTCTCACCACTTGCGCGAGGCGGTCGAAAGCAGGCTCGAGGTCGTATGTGGCCATGATTTTTCGCAAGGGGGCCATTCCGCGTCGTTCTCGGAGGCGATCGATGAACCAGCGCCGGAATTCATCCGCGTCGAAAACGCCGTGCAGATACGTGCCCCACATGCGGTGGTCAGGGGTGGCAACGCCAACGACTTCACCGTCGGACCGACGGAAAGCCGGGACGAGTCCGTCGAAGCGCGTCTGGCCGTGATGTATCTCGTATCCGAAAACCGGAAGCCCGGACGGATCGTGCTTCGCGCTCGCGCGCACGAGCGTTTTGTCTTCCGCGAGCAAGGTGTCGGCGGCCAGCAGCCCGAGCCCTTTGCTGTCGCCATCCGCCGACTCGACGTGATGAGGGTCGGATATCCGCCGGCCAAGGATCTGGAATCCGGCGCAGATACCGACAATTTCGGCTTCGCGCAAGAGGGCCGCCCGCCGGAGCCTGTGTGCCATGCCGCTTCGCTCGAGGTGGGCGAAATCGCCGATTACGTTTTTGCTGCCCGGAATGATGATCGCGTCGGCGTTGTCAAGATCCGATGCGGTGCGGGCGACTCTCAGGCGCACGTCGGGCTCGATTCGAAACGCATCGAAATCGGTGAAATTGGAAATGTGCGGCAGATCAACGATGACAACGTCGACGGCTTCTTCCGTTTCATCGGGCTGGATGTACCTGCCGCTCTTGAACTCGACGGAGTCTTCCTCGGGCAGATTCAGCTTGTGCAAGTAAGGCACCACGCCCAGCACCGCCCGGCCGGTGTGCCGGCGGGTGTACTCGAGCGCCGGATCGAGCAGCGATTGATCGCCGCGAAACTGGTTGATCACGAAGCCGGCCACGAGCGCGCGCTCCCACTGTTCGAGCAGCTCCATAGTGCCGACAAACGACGCGAACACGCCGCCGCGATCGATATCGCCTACCAGCAGAACGGGCGAGCGGGCATATCGTGCCATTTTCATATTCACGATGTCGTGATGCTTGAGATTCACTTCGGCGGGGCTGCCCGCGCCCTCGAGGATTACGGCGTCGTACTCCTCGGCCAGGGAATCGTAGCACTCTTTCGCCGCCTCGAACGCCCGCGGCTTGTAGCGGATGTAGTCGGCTACGTTCATATTTGCGACCGGCTTGCCACGGAGAATCACCTGACATCCGGTATCGCTGTTGGGCTTGAGGAGGATGGGGTTCATCCGCACGTCGGGCTCGAGCCGGCAAGCCTGCGCCTGCACAACCTGCGCGCGGCCCATCTCGCCGCCGTCGCGCGTGACGTGTGAATTAAGCGACATGTTCTGCGACTTGAACGGCGCCACCCGTATGCCGTCCTGGAGCAGTATCCGGCACAGTGCCGATGCCATGATGCTCTTGCCCGCGTTGGAGCTGGTGCCCTGAAACATCAACGTCGCGGTTTTCTTCGCTTGGGTGCGCCGTGCGCGGCCGCCAAACGCCGACCTGAGCGCGTTGCACAGCCTTTCGTTTTCTTCCTCTGTTCGGACGGCGACGCGGAAGAAGCGTTCGTCCAGCCCGCTGAAGTTATCGCAGGTGCGGATCGCGATTCCGACCTCGAGCAGGCGTTTCGCGAGCGACGGGGCATCGGGCGGGGGCCTGTCGATTCTAACGAGCAGAAAGTTGGCCGTGCCGGGAAAGACGGTCAGCCCACCGACGCCGGAGAGCTGTCGGGCGAGCGTCTCACGCTGCTTCGAAACGAACTCGCGCGTCCGGCGAGCGTAGTCCTCGTCGCCGAGCGCCCTCTCGCCTATGGCCTGAGCAGGAACATTGACAGACCACTCGGGCAGGGCATCTCTGAGACTGAGGGCGAGGGCGGGATCGGCGATCGCGTAACCCAGCCGCAGGCCCGGTATGGCATAAAACTTGGTCATCGAGCGGAGGACGATCATGTTTGGCGGGCGCCGGCGGATGAGCGTGTCGTGCCCATCCACAAAATCAATGAACGCCTCGTCGACGACAAACGTCGCGGAAGGATTCTCTGCGGCCACGCGTCGAAGAGCATCGGAGTTGCAGAGCAAGCCGGTCGGATTATTGGGCTGGCCCAGGTATACGACGTCGCGGCTTTGCACCTGCGCATCGAGTGCGGCGGGGTCGGGCGCGAATCCTGCGGATTCGTCCAGGTGCATCTCGCAAACGTCGAGACCCGCCAACACAGCAGGCAGCGCGTAATCGCTGTAGGAGGGCACCGGCACCAGCGCGCGCGCCGCGTGGAGTACCCTCGGCAGGGCGCACAGAATCTCGGTCGAACCGTTGCCCGCCACCACTTGCTCGGCGGGCACCTCATGGTGGCGGCTTATCGCTTCGACAAGGGCGGTGCAGTCCGGGTCGGGATAGTGAAACATTGAATCCACCGACCGGCTGATCTCGGCGCGAATCCACCCGGGCGCGCCCAGGGGATTGATGTTTGCGCTGAAATCAAGGATCTGTTCGTGCGGCCTGCCGATGGTCTGGGCCAGCTTCCGAAGATTTCCGCCGTGCGGTCGCGACATATCACGCACCTGTCAGTTATAGAAATACCATCCGCACATCACGAGCGCGGGCGCCGTTTCAACGATCTCGCACGCGGCGCCGAGGGTGTCGCCGGTGGCGCCGCCTGTCTTGCGATAGGTGTAAGCGGCAAACGCCAACGTCACGAATATCGAGCCTGCGCCGGCGGCTAGTCCTTCGACCCCGGCGATGAACCAGCCGGCGACACACAGCAACAATGATGCCCGCAGAATGTCTAAGCCGGAACGCTTCCTGTAGAAGATCGCCGCCAGGCCGCCCTCCGGCCGGGCATATGGCAGCAAGCCTATCGTTATCACAAGGGCACATCGTCCGGCGATCGGCATCATGAAGACCGCCCGCCAAACGTGCTCAGCCGGCATGGACGCCAACGCGGCGACCTTCAACAGCATGACGCTCACGATGGCTATGACGCCCATCGCGCCAATGTGACTGTCCTTCATTATCTCGAGAATGCGCTTGCGCGGCCGTGAGCTGAAAAAGCCGTCCGCCGTGTCCGACAGCCCATCCAGATGCAGCCCGCCCGACACGGCCACCAGCCCGATGACTATCAAGGCGCTTGCCGGCGCCTGCGGCAGAAGTGCAAGCAGGCCGCAGGCGAGCGCGGCGGCGGCGGCACCCGCCAGGAGGCCCACTGCCGGAAAGAACACGACGCTGCGCCCGAGGTCCTCCTCGGCCGTGCCCCATTTTCCGGGCAGCGGCACAACGGTCAGAAAACGCAACGCTGCGAGGAACGTTTTCATTCTTCCGCCTCCGAGACAGACGCTTCGCCGAACGTGCTGACTTCGGTAAGTATGGCGCGCGCCGCGTCGACAAGGTGCATCGCCAAGGCGGCGCCGGTCCCTTCGCCGAGCCGCATGTTGAGGTCGAGCAGCGGCTCCTTGCCGAGATGCTCGTGCATTGCGCGGTGGCCGCGCTCTTCGCTTCGGTGAGCGGCGATCATGAAGTCCGACGCCGCAGGAGCAAGTGTGTGCGCTATCAGGGCCGCCGCAGTGGATATGAAACCATCGATCAGAATCGGCTTGCGCCGCGATGCCGCCCCGAGGATGAGCCCCGCCAAGCCGCCGATTTCGAATCCGCCCACTTTTGCCAGCACGTCTACGCCGTCGGTGGGGTCGGGCTTGTTGACATCGAGCGCCCTCTGCACCACCTTCAGCTTGTGCTCGAGCTGGTCGTCGTCGATGCCGGTTCCACGGCCGGTGACCTCCGCCGGCGGCAGGCCGGTGATGACCGCCGCGATGGCCGCGCTTGGCGTTGTGTTTCCAATTCCCATGTCGCCGGTGCCGAAAACGTCTGTTGATGAGTCATGCTCGAGGGCCACCGCAATGCCTGCTTCGAGAGAGCGAATCGCCTGCTCGCGGCTCATGGCCGGCCCTGCGGCTATGTTTTGCGTGCCCTTGCCAATGCTGCCGGCGACTACCCTGCCGGTTTGGATGAGCTTCTCGAGGTCGCCCGCAACGCCCATATCCACTACTATCACGCGTGCGCCGATGCAGCCCGCCAGCGCGTTGATCCCGGCGCCGCCGTTGACGAAATTGTGGACCATCTGCTGCGTTACGGCTTGCGAATACTTGCTGATGCCTTCGGCCGTGACGCCGTGGTCGCCTGCCATAGTGACGATGGCTTTTCTCTTCACCGGCGGCTGCATGCTGCGCGACATGCCGGCCAGGTCCTCGGCGAGGTCCATCAGCCGGCCCAGTGCCCAGTGGGGCATGGTGAGTTGTTCGAGCCTCTCGCGTGCCTTTGCCCGCCATTCCTGGTCCTGCGGGCCGATACTTTCGATTGTTTTCTCGAGCAAATTCATAGCTTCAACTTCCCTTCAAGGCCACCGGAATTCCGCAGGCCACAAGCGTTACCTCGTCGGCCCCGGAGGCCATTACCTGGTTGCACCTGCCTGCGAGATCGCGATAATGCCGCGCGGTCGGATTCTCGGGCACAATGCCCATGCCTACCTCGTTGGTCACGAATATCACCGTGCCCGAGTGCTCGGCGCAGGCGGCAAGTAGTTCATTGCAGTGCTGTTCGATTTCATCTTCGTTGATCGCCCGCCCGATTCTTTCGGCCTCGTACAGCAGGTTGTTGATCCACAGCGTGAGGCAGTCGACCAGTACAACGTTGAATGCGTTCGCGCCGAGGAGCGCGCCTTTGAGGTCGATTGTTTCCTCGAGGGTTTCCCATCCCTTGCCTCGCCGCGCCTCCTGATGCTCGAGGATGCGCCTCTGCATCTCTTGATCCACAACAGGACACGTGGCCAGGTATGCCCGCGCGCCGGGCAGCTTCTCGCCGAGCGTCCGGGCGTGCGCGCTCTTGCCGCTGCGGCAGCCACCCGTTATCAGCTGTATTTTCGCCATGGTGCGTTTACTCCAGGTGGCTGGTGTTGTTCAGCTCCGCGAGCACGCCCTTGTCACCAAACAGCTCAATCGTGCTCAAGGACGCACAAGCCACATCAAACAGCACATAGTTTGCGGGCGGGAGGCCCAGCAAATAACAGATCGTTGCGCGTATCACGCCGCCGTGGGTCACGGCAACTACGACGTCGTCGCCGGCGGCAGTCATTCGGTCGGCCGCCCGGTGCACCCTGTCGAGAAAACCTCTGACGCTTTCGCCTTCCGGAAAAGAAAAACGCTCGGTCGATTCGGCCCAACGGTCGACTTCTCCAGGATCGATGGCCTTGATTTCTTCAAAGGTCTTTCCTTCCCATCGGCCGAAGTCGATCTCTCTCAGGTCGGGATCGATCTCGACACGAATGCCGGTTGCGGCGGCAATGGCGTTGGCAGTTTCGGAGGCGCGCCGCAAGGGGCTGCTCAGGCAGCGCACGGGCTTCCTGCGCGGCAATATGTTTGCAAGCGCCTCGACCTGCCGCCGGCCCTCTTCGCTCAGCGGCGCATCCGTGCTGCCCACATAGCGAGGGGGTTGCGGATTTGCTACGGCGCCATGCCTGACAAGCAGCAATCGACCAGCCAACGCTTTCACCCTCAAAAAAAAGACCCATCCTCCGAAGAGAATGGGCACAAGGGTGCTGTAGACCTCTTGGACCTTCCCTCGAAGGCACGCGATAACGCGTCTTCTGGTATCCTGGCTCCTGGGTCATCCTACTCGCCGCGCCCTTCCCGGCTCGGTGCCAGTGGGCCCGATGCGGCTTTCGTCTCCAGTCACAGTGGCGGGGCCGCGCTGGATTTTCACCAGCTTCCCTTAATGTTATAGATGGGAATTATAACCATGCACACCGTCAGTGTCAAGCACTTTTCGAGGGATGCGTGGGGGGGGGTGCGGATCGTCCGCTCTTCCAATCGTCCTCGTCGTCGTCCTCGTCGTCGTCGTCGATCTGTATCCGTAGGTGGGTATCGTTCTTCGTCATTGAAATGGATGTACTGATCATATTGTGGGAGGAAAACTTTTGGTAACGTCCCAAAAGTGGTTGGGCGTCGGACCATGAGACAGTGATACCACGTGCCTTTTGGTCCCAATGTCGGTTTCCGCGCGGCCCCTGCCGGCTTGCCTGGCAGGTGAAGAAGTTCGGCAGTGAGTAAGGCGTTCCTCCAAGAATAGGCCCCTGCCACTTCATGTGGCAGGTGAATAAGTTCGCCGTCGCACCGGCGCGCTGTGTGCTCACCGAACGTT
>JABMSA010000750.1 GCA_013202185.1 Planctomycetota bacterium | reverse complement strand
GTCAGGCGGGTTTCCTCGTCGAGGGTCTTTTCGGTTTGGGCGGTGTTGTATGCCAGGCCGGCCTCGAAGGCGATATCGCGCAGGGCCAGTGCTTCCTTGTTAAATGGGTCGAGATCGAGAACGCTTTCACCCAGCGTCTGTGCTTCGCTGTAGCGTGCTTCGGCAAGGAGGTCGCCGCCCTGCTTCAGGAGGATGGCGATCCGCAACTCATCGCGCTCTTGGGCCTTAGAGGCGCGCATCCGGGCCACCGCGTCCGCCTTCCGGCGCCGCTCGAGTCTTTCTTCTTCCAGCCTGGCTTGCTCACCGTCCTTGGCGGCCGTAATAAGCTCTTCAGTTCGGAGTCTGAGCGGCTCCATTTCGTCCTTGTCGAAGTAGGGCGAGATCCATTTCACCAGTTCGCGCACCCGTTCAAGCCGCTCCAGGGCTACCGCATACTCGCGGTTCTTCACGAGTTCGTGCGCCTTGGCGAAAGCCACTTTTGACTCGTGGTAGGCCAACTCCAGCTCGACCTGTTTTTCTTCTACAAACTGATTCAGAATCCTGTTGTACTTGGCGTCGCGCAGGCCGATGATGGTCTCGGTCTTGCGCAGGCCTTCCTTGGCGGCGATGTTGTTCGGGCCGCGTTCGAGAGCCTTGGTAAACTCGTTTCTTGCCGCTTCGAACTCGAGCTCATCGTACAACGCAAGGGCGGACTTCGTGTACGTGTCGGATAAGAACGCGTCGCGTTCTCTCTCTACACGTTTTTCCTTTTCTATGCCCTCGAGGATGTCCTCGGCGGTCAGGGCCGCTTCTGTGCCCTCGCCCTCTTCCGATTCCGGCGTCAGGTCGACAACCCTTTCGTCCTGCGCCTCCACCGGGCAGGCCAGCAGGGCAACGGCCAGCGCCGCCAACAATCCAATTCCACCGATCTTTCTACACATTCGTCTCATCAAAATACTCCTTTCCCAGGGAAGAAGAGGCAACCATTCATGTTTCCGTCACTTCAATATTCGCTTGTTTATCGCCCTCGCCAAGAAAGACCTGGAGGGCTTCTTCTATGTCTGTCACGTTGACGCTTGTATCTTTACACGGTCCGTGCGGCCGAAGATTAACGACCGCCAGCACCGCCTTCGGAAACGCGGCCAGTATGCCTTCGCGCAACTCCTTTTCGCAGGCCACGGCCACAACGGCCTTTATCTGCTTTTTCGCGGCCTCGAGCAGGGCTATTCTTCCGCCGGCGGCCGTAAATGGCTTCACACCGTAGCTCTCGGCCAGATCCAGCACCTCGCATACCTTGCACGAGCCGCACCGCTTGCAGTTCCAAACGTCGTGAACAAGGTTCTGCTTGCACTCGGAGTTCTGCAGGCACGAGGGTATCAGCAGCAGCACCTCTTCGGGCTTCGCCCTTTTCTTACGCCCTCTCACCAGCAGATTGTTGAGCGTAATAACAGCCGAATCAAGCTTCTGCAAGCCGCGCTCCCGTTTGCAGGCGATACCCGCGTATGAACTCGGATGCGGTCATGTGCTTCTTGCCCGCAGGCTGAAGCTCACTCACGAGCACCGCGTCCTTTCCTGCGCTCACCGTAAAACCGCCGCCGCTCACTTCCACCACTTCTCCGGGCTCGCCCTCTGCGGGGGCCTCCCGGCTTGTGGCTTTCTTGAGCGTTATCCTCAGCGGCCGGCCGTCGCGACGCGCAAACGTAAACGCCCCCGGCCAGGGGGTCATCGCCCGCACGTGCCTCGCAATCTCATCGGCGCTCCGCCGCCAGTCGATCTTGCCGTCGCTTTTCTGCAGCATCGGAGCAAACGTGGCCTGCGAGTCGTCCTGGAACTCAAACGCCGCCGTGCCGGTTGCCAGATCCTTCAAAGCTTCAACGAGCAATTCCGCGCCCAGGCGGGCCAGCCGCCCGGTCAGCTCGCCGGCCGTCTCGTCCGGAGCGATCGCCATCGACCGCTGCCGGATGATGTCGCCCGCGTCGAGCTTGCGGACCATCCTCTGAATGGTAACGCCCGTCACCTCGTCGCCGTTGAGAATCGCCGCCGGTATCGGGGCGGCGCCGCGATACTTGGGCAACAGCGACGCGTGAACGTTGACGCACGCGATTGCGGCGGTTTCGATAACGCGCTTGGAAAAAACCCTTCCAAACGCCGCCACCACGATCACGTCGGGCTTCAGACCAACAAGGTTGTCAATGGTATTGTCGGAATTCACCGACTCCGGTTGCAGCACCGGAATACCTTTCGCCAGAGCGGCATTCTTGACCGGCGGCGGCTGCGGCGCCCCTTTGCGCCCTCTCGGGCGATCAGGCTGCGTAACAGCCAGCACGAGGTCGTGGCCGGCAGCCGCTACTGCCTCGAGCGAGGGGACGGCAAAATCGGGCGTCCCCATGAATACGATCCTCAGCCGGTCTTTACCAATCACTTCCATTGGCTGTCGAATTATATCCATTCGGGGGCCTATGTCAAGAGGAAACATTCTCAAATCGCCTGTGCTGCGACCGTTGCCTTCTCCTCGGCGGAACTGCCGCGAGCATCCTCAAGCGCCTCCGCGTTCGCGCCGATACATCATAAAAGGGCCGACGGCCCCGCCAACCCCGCAACGCAGAAGAATTGACAAGGACAAAGCTATGCAGGTAACACGCGAACAGGTCCGCGAGATGGATCGGCGGGCGATCGAGGATTTCGGCATTCCCGGCGTGATACTCATGGAAAACGCAGGCCGCGCCGTTGCAGAGGAAACCTGGAAGCTCGCCGAACAAAACCCCCACGCACGCGTGGCGATCCTCTGCGGCAAAGGCAACAACGGCGGCGACGGCTACGTGGTCGCGCGGCACCTTTTCAACCGCGGGATGGATCCTGCGGTCATCATGTTCGCCAGGCCCGCCGACGTCTCGGGCGACGCCGCCGTGAACCTCGCGATCATCCGCAAGATGGGCCTGGCCGTCGAGGAGGTGACCTCCGACGATGATCTGTGCAAGATCGAAGCCGCAGTATCGGCCGCCGACGTGCTCGTAGACGCGCTGCTGGGCACGGGCCTGGCCGGCGACGTGCGCGGGCCGATACGCCGGGCCATCGAAATCATCAACGGCTCCGGCAAGGCGGTGGTGGCCGTCGACATACCATCGGGCCTCGACGCCAACACCGGCCAGGTGCTCGGCGCATGCGTGGCGACCGATGTAACGGTAACGTTCGTGGCGCCGAAGATCGGCTTCGAGCGCGCTGACGCCCCCGCGCACGTCGGCACCATCGTAACGGCCGAGATCAGCATCCCGCGGCAGGTGCTCGAGGAGAAGGACGGATGAAGAATCGCCGGGGCTTTTTCTGCACAATATGGCACCCGGCGGCTACTTAATAGTGGGAGGACCGCAGGTCTGTGTTTTTCTGGAGGCAAGATGTGAACTCGGACGCTGCTCTGGTGGCACGATACGCAAGGACGCGCGACGCAGAGGCCCTGGCCGAGTTGTTTCGGCGATATGGCGGATTGGTCCATGGCACATGCCTGCGCATGACGGGCAACCTCCACGACGCCGAAGACCTGGCACAAGGCTGTTTCATGGATCTGGCCCGGCAATGTGAAACGATCCGCGATTCGCTGCCCGGCTGGCTCCACCGTGTCGCTATCAACCGGTCGTCGCAACTGATGCGCGGCGAATCGCGGCGCCGTCGCAGGGAGGAGGCCCGGGCGCGCGCTGCCTCGTCTCAAGACGATTGGGCGCAACTGTGGGAGCAGACCGCGCCGCACGTGGACGAGGCGGTCTGTGATCTGCCCGACGAACTCCGCCTGCCGATCATCCTTCATTTTCTCCAGGGAAAGACGCAAGCTGAGGTCTCCCAGGAATTGGGAATCGACCGCTCAACTGTGTCGCGCAGGCTTCAGAAAGGCGTCGACCGGCTTCGCGGCGAGATGAAGAAAGCCGGTATCATCATCAGCGCCGGGCTGCTGGCCGCGCTGCTCGAACGCAATGCCGCCCAGGCTGCGCCTGCGGGGCTCGTTGCCGCCGTCGGTAGAATGGCCATCGCGGGCGTGGGCACGGAATCAGGCGCCTCCCCCACCCTCGGCAAGGCTCATCGGGGCGTGAAGCACCCGACGGCACACACATGGAAGGGACTGATCATGAAAGTAACCGCTATTGCGGCAGCCGGGGCCGCACTGGTATTGGCGGCTGTCGTTATTGCCGGTAACCGACCGGGCGCCGCCCAACCGCCGGCGCCGGTCGGCCCCGGCGAGCCGCCGACCATCGAAACGTGGCCGAATCTTCCGCAACTCGCCCTGCCCATTGCTGATATCGACGCCATCGTAGGAATCGACAAGGCCGGGAAAAGCGCAGACGTGCGGCGCCTGCTCAAGAGCAACGGATTCGCAGTAGCGCCGAAGTACTATCATCAGATTTTCTCGCCCTACATCCAGGAGCACCTGCCCGCGTTCGTCACCTGCGATTCGCTCCATCGCACATTCCACGTCATCTTCGAAGAGCAGCTCAAGCGCCTCGAAACGGGCATGGCTGCCGATGTGACGAAAGTCACGACGCTGATGGCACAAAGCATCCGTGCCCGGGACAATGAAGAACGGGGCGCAGCCGCATCGGCCCTCTCCGCAGTGGCCGACGAAAGAGATCTGCCCGCATTGAAGAATGTGGCCCTCAACGCCGACAGAAGACAGCGCGGCGCCGCGATCAACATCCTGGGCAAGATGCGTGCGCCGGCAGTGAAGGAAACGCTGATCGACCTCCTGCGGAGCACACCCCATCCAGACAGCGTACACTCCCTCGTTTACGTTTTCCGGTCACGCGGCTCGAAGGACGTGACCCCTCATCTGCTCGACGCCTGGCCCGACGCCTCCAGAGACGCCCGCAGCAGCATCATCGAGGCGCTGGCGACCATCTGGC
>JABMSA010000062.1 GCA_013202185.1 Planctomycetota bacterium | reverse complement strand
TTGTGATGTCGGTGAGGATCACGAGCACGTGCATGCCAAGATCGAAGGCGAGGTATTCGGCCACGGTGAGTGCGATTCGAGGGATGGCGATCCGCTCGATGGGCGGGTCGTCGGCGAGGTTGATGAACAGCACGGCGCGCTCGATTGCGCCGGTGCGGCGGAAGTCTTCGATGAAGAAGTTTGCCTCTTCGAATGTGATGCCCATTGCGGCAAACATCACGGCAAACTTCTCGCCGGTCTTGAGCACTGTGGCCTGCCGGGCGATCTGCGCGGCCATCCTCGAGTGTGGCAGGCCCGAGCCCGAGAAGATCGGCAGCTTCTGCCCGCGCACGAGGGTGTTGAGGGCGTCGATGGTCGACATTCCGGTTTGGATGAACTCGTTGGGGTAGTCTCGGGCGTAGGGGTTCATCGGCTCGCCGTTGATGCTGATTCGCTTGTCGGGGATGATCTCGGGGCCGTCGTCGATGGGCCTGCCGGATCCGTCGAACATTCGGCCGAGAATATCGGGCGACACGCCTATCTCCTGGCCGCGCCCGAGGAACTTGACCTTTGTGTTTTGCGGGGAGATGTCGGTGGTGCCTTCAAAGACCTGTACAACGGCCCTGTCTTCGTGGACCTCGAGCACGCGCCCCTGGCGTATGGTGCCGTTTGGCATTGTGATGTGGGCAAGCTCGCCGTATGTGATGCCTTCGACGTCTTCGACGAGGAGCAACGGGCCGATGATGTCTCTTACGGTCAGGTATTCTTTACTCAAGGCTGGTTCACCTCCGCTTTCGCGAGAGCGTCGAGTTCGCGCTCGATTTGTTGGCGTACCTCGTCGAATCTTGCAATCTGGTCCTCGGGTATCATCTTGGCCCGGCCTATGGCCTCCTGGGCGGAGATGGCGGTGATGTCGGCCAGGGCGGCGCCGGCGGCCATCACTTCCTGTGCTTTCTGGTAGTAGCAGATGATCAGCCCGAGCATCTTGTGCTGCTTCTCGAGCGAGGTGTAAGTGTCTATGTCGACGAATGCATTCTGATGTAGGAAGTCTTCGCGGATCATTCGCGCCACGTGCATCAGGAGGCGGTCTTCGGCGGCGAGGGTATCCATACCCACCAGCCGCACAAGTTCTTCGAGGCCGGCTTCGCGCTGGAGTATGGTCATCGCTTCGCCGCGCACCGCCGACCAGTTTTCGTTCACGTTCTCGTTGCAGTGATTATCCACCGTATCGAGGTAGAGCGAGTAGCTTGTAAGCCAGTTGATCGCCGGGAAGTGCCTGGAGTATGCGAGTTCGGCGTCGAGCCCCCAGAAGACCTTCACGACGCGCAAGGTCGACTGCACCACCGGCTCGGAGAGGTCTCCGCCGGGGGGCGATACTGCTCCGATGATGCTGAGCGAGCCTTCGCGCTCTTCCGATGCCTGGCACACTACGCGCCCTGATCGTTCGTAGAACGCGGCGATCCGCGATGCCAGGTAGGCCGGGAATCCTTCTTCGCCGGGCATTTCTTCGAGGCGGCCCGACATTTCGCGCATTGCCTCGGCCCACCGGCTGGTGGAGTCGGCCATGAGGGCCACGTCGTAGCCCATGTCGCGGTAGTATTCGGCCATTGTGATACCGGTGAACACCGACGCCTCGCGCGCGGCCACCGGCATGTTCGAGGTGTTGGCCACCAGCACGGTTCGCTGCATCAGCGGCTCGCCGGTGTTCGGGTCTAACAGCTCCGGAAACTCGAGCAGCACGTCGGTCATTTCGTTGCCGCGCTCGCCGCAGCCCACATAAACGATGATCTGGGCGTCGGCCCATTTTGCGAGCTGGTGCTGAACAACCGTCTTGCCGCTGCCAAAGGGCCCCGGCACGCAGGCTGTGCCGCCCTTTGTGATCGGGAAGAACGTATCGAGCACGCGCTGCCCGGTGACCAGGGGCACCTTCGGTGCCAGCTTGCGGGCGGTGGGTCGGCCGCGCCTCACGGGCCACTTCTGCAGCATCGTGATGTCCTTGACGCCGTCGTCGGTCTCGATGCGGGCTATTACTTCTTCGATGGTCGCCTCTACCTCGCGGATCTCGGCGACTTTGCCGCTTATGCCGTGGGGCACCATTATGCGGTGCTCTACGACCGCCGACTCCCGGACGGTGCCGAGCACGTCTCCCGAGGCAACTCGGGCGCCGGCCTCGACCTTCGGCACGAACCGCCATTTTTTTGCGCGGTCGAGTGCGTCGCTTTCGGCCCCGCGCACGATGTAATCGCCGTGCTGCGCGCTGAGTACATCGAGCGGGCGCTGCACGCCGTCGTAGATGCCGGCTATCAGGCCGGGCCCCAGCTCAACGCTGAGCGGCTCGCCGGTCGGAAACACCGGTGCGCCGGGGCCCACGCCTTCGGTTTCCTCGTAGACCTGTATGGAGTACTCGTCGCCGCGCACCTCGATCACCTCACCGAAGAGCCGCAGCTCGCCTACACGCACCATTTCGTACATCCGTGTTCCGGCGAGACCCGTAGCCACAACCAATGGCCCCGATACGCGAATGACCTTACCTTGTTTCATAGCGTCAGGTTCCTGTATCAATCAAAGCCGTCGTTTTCCCGGAACGCGCACTCACGAGCATCGCGGGCCGTGTGCAGTTTCTCATTCGCTTTTCGAAATCATGTCTACGCCGAGCGCACGCTCGACGTCTTCTTTCATTTCCATCAGGGCAAGCCCCTTGGAGCCGTGATGGTCCGGGATCACGATAATCACCTTCATCGTGTTCTTGCGGGCGTCGCGGATGAGAGCGGCGTTTTCGCCTTCGGCAAAGCTCTCGGGCGTGAGTATGATCTCGACTTCAGCGTCGCGCGATGCTTCCTTGAGGGCCCCGGCAAACTCCTCGTTATTCTTGACCGGCGCGATGCGCACACCGACCCCTCGGAAGCCGATTATCTGGTCTTTTTCGCCGATTGCTACGATTTCAGCCATGTTGCCGTCTCACCATCATCATCGTCGTCGAGGCTCTGTGCCGCCCCCTGCGGGGGCTACCCG
>JABMSA010000749.1 GCA_013202185.1 Planctomycetota bacterium | reverse complement strand
TTACGACGACGACGTCGACGCAATGGTCGGCGGGCTCATGAGCCTGCTCGAGCCGATTATCATCGTCGTACTAGGCCTGGCCGTGGCATTCATTGTGATCTCCCTTTTCTTGCCGCTCATCGACCTGATGACCAAGATCAGCGATACCAACAAGTAAACAGCCACGAACGCACGCGCTCAGGCACCAGGTCCGGCTTGGAAAGACCTTGACACTTGCGGCGAGCCGTACCGGTATCCGCTCTGCATACGGTTCATCAAGTAAAAGCGAAACACGTCCCCCGGCAGGCGAGCCCGCCGGCCCAACTACGGGCCCGGCACATCCGCGCCCATCACATTCCCCTCAAGAGGCGCTCCCCGTTGGCGTTCGGCAGGGCGCTCTCGTTCATGATATCCTGCATGGCAGCGTTCACGTCGTACTCAACCCGGCGAAAAGTGACGGCGGCGCCGTCGAGCATCACATAACCTGACCGGCTGTCGAGATCTCGCGGCTGGCCGACCGATCCGACGTTGACGATCGCCCGCGAGCCTTCCTCGAGTTCAAACCGTCCGCCGAGAGCCTCTACGCTCATGAACTCTCCGTCCTGGTCTATCACCCCCGGAATGTGCGTGTGCCCCACGAAACACAAAGCCTTCACCAGCGCCGGCACGCCACAACATTCTCCCGCGCATCTTCCAGAGGCCCGGCACAATTCGATTCGAACAAGTACTCCCACACCGGGTCGCGCGGCGAGCCGTGAACAAAAAGCGCGTCCTCTTCTTCGCAGCGCTCCGGCAGATTCGTGATGAAATTCCATCGAGCCTTCTTATCGGCCCCGGCAAACATCGACGTCTTCATCAGATCGCGGGTCCACTCCGCAGCCCTTCTTGCATCATAGTTGAAACCGTCCAGCGCACCCAGCAGCCCCGCCTCGTGATTGCCGCGCAGGCAAACCGAAAACTTCATCGCCATGTCGGCGCACTCCACGGGATGCGCGCCGTAGCCCACCACGTCTCCCAGGCACACGATGCGCTCCGCGCCCTGCTCGCCGGCGTCGTCCAGCACCGACCTCAGCGCATGGATGTTCGAATGAATGTCAGATATGACCGCCGTCAATGCCATCGTTGCGGACCTTCCGGTTTTGGGTTGAGAGGATGTCGAATCGCGATCCTCGTCGTACAACTGCGCAGACTCATCTGTCGGGCCGGCTTCCTTACCCGCGCGTAAGATGATACATAACGGAGGCCCCACTATCAAGCGAAAACAAGACTCCGAGTGCGAGCTGCATCCCACGGCGGCCCGTGACGTGCGATACTGATTCGTTGTGCTGAGAAAAGGCCCGGGCGTGAACGCAAAACAACCGGGGGAAAGGCACGGCGTACTTTTCCCCCGATACGGCTTTCTGTGGATGGCCCGCGAGTGCGGTTACTTCGAGCCCATCAGTTCCTGCATACGCTTCTGGGTGGCCTCCTTGGCGCGGTTCACCAGCTCCTTCTGCACGGTCGCGTTCTCCTTAAGGCGCTCATCGAGCTTCTTCGCGAACCCCTTGGCCGTGTCCTCGACAAAAGCCATGTCAACCGTTTTCTTGTCCAGCTTGTACAATCCCTTCTTGATGTAGGCGCTCCTCGTGTAGCCGCCGATGCCCGTGCTCGTCATCACGTAGCCAAACCACGCATGATTCTTGAAGTTCACATCGTGGCTGCCCATCTCCGTCTGGAGGGCTTCCTTGTAGGAGCCGATCACCAGGTCGCGGGTTTCGTTGGACCACGCCTCCGTTCGCGTCCCGAACGTGTCGACACTTATGCCGAGTGCGCGGACAAGCTCGAAGATCGCGTTATCGCTTGCGCTCTTTATGGCTTCCTGTTCGCGTTCGATCGACTCGACCGCCAGAGACGTTCCCACCACCCACAGGTAGCGGTTGGCCTCGTCCTTGTGATCTTTGCGCCAATCTTCTTCCCATTCACCCAGAGAGTTCACCCACTTGGGTTTAAGCGGCTCGAACTCGGTGATCGTCGTTCCGGAACCGCCATTATCGTCGGTGGTTTTCTCTTTGCCGCCGTCACCGATGACCGGCTCAGTCGACTTGCAGCCCATTCCGCCCAGCAGCCCGGCGATCACCGCCAGCACAATCACAAACCTTTTCACGTTAACCATACCAATCTCCTTTCACAAAAGACCCAAAACCACGGCCCCTGCTGAGGCCACACTATAAACGATAAACTTGCAGGCACGAGTCGCGTCTTCTCGCCGACCAGTCGCCTCTCCGCCACGCACATCTTCTTGTCCATTTTGCTCAAGACCTACAGTATATTAAGGTGAGAACAAAGTGTAAAGGATCATTCCAAATGCAGGCAGACACGAAACCCGATGCCGTAGATCCGGTAGTCTGGAGAGTCCCCGTAGCGGTACGCAGACCGGCAGCCCATGGGGTGAGGCACCAGGAGCCGCCGCGGAGAACACGGAACACGCCTGTTCTTGCGCCGGGCGGATCCGTGACTGTGCCCGCCGGATAATCTTCCTCGTACCAATCATTGCACCATTCGCATACGTTGCCGTGCATGTCGTAC
>JABMSA010000748.1 GCA_013202185.1 Planctomycetota bacterium | reverse complement strand
CGGCGATGAAGTCACCGTGCCGGGGTGGACGGATGCCGACGACCACGCACTGGCGGAGGGGCTTGTGGATATGATGTGCTCGAAGCACCACTTCCAGCATCGGGCGGGAGAGCGCTGGATCGTACCCAACGATTTCGCGCGGCTGCTGAACACGTGGGACCCCGAAGTGCGCATTGGCACCTGCGAGCCGGCGAGGATGCTCAGATACGAGGATAACCCCAACCCCGAGCAGCTTGTCCAGGCGGCGACGGCTGTTCAGAAGATGCTGAAGGACCCTGATCCTGTTGTCCGCGCCGCCGGGATTCACGCGTTCACACGGTGGGCCTACGCCGGGAGCCGCCAACCCGCCAAACAGCAGGAGCAGCAGGCTGCGCAAGTGCTGAAAGCCGCCGTGGAAGATCCCGCGCCGGAGTGCAGATTTGCCGCAGTATCCACGGCATATAGCCGGCGGGACCCGGACGGCGCACTGCTGGACCGGCTGCTGAACGACCCGAGCGCCGCCGTCCGCGCGGGTGCCTGGTACGTCTGGATCGGGCGCTATGCGAGTTCGCACCGCACCTTGTGGCTGTACGGCGAGGGCGTCCCGTGGTTGGACGAATTCCGCAAGGGGCCGTTCGCCGAGAAAAACCCGATCGCGCGCTGCCTGTCGGTGTTCACCTGTGTACGCCGGCAGCGCGACGCGGACAAGGTCAAACAGTTGTTGAACGTGCCGGAGGTGCAGAAGGACCCGTGGCTGAAGACCGTGGCCGATCTGTTTTACACGGGCTTCTTTGCGACCCGATCCGCAAGACGCGATGCCGTCGCCGATGTGCCAACCTTGGCTGATGCCTGCACGATGGTGACGAAACTGATGGCCTCGGGGAAAAGGTCGCACCGGGTGCTCGCGTGCGGCACGATGCTGGCGGGATTCGACGGGGTGGTGAAAAGCCTGGGCCGCGCGAAGCCGGAATATCCGAAGGGGCAGCGGCCGGATTTCTCCGCGCTCGCCGCGCTGGCCGACTCGAAGGACATTTGGACGCGGTTCTTCGGCATCGTTGCCAACGGCCCCATCGGCGGCGATGAGGCCGACGCTCGCATCCTGAAGGCGATGAAGTCGCGCGACGACCTCGACCGGCTGGCAGGACTGCTGGCGTGCTGCATCCCAAAATGGTTCGTGGACGGCACCGACGAGGCGCCCGCGCCCGGCAAGCACGCCGCCGCGCTGAAGGAAGCCCTCCTCGCGGCCCTGCGATGCCCCCGCTACGCCGAGAGCACACTCGCGGCACAGGCGATCATGGTCAGGATGCCGTTCGACGAGGCGCTCGCGCTCTTCCAGCACGAAGCCAAACGCGATCCATTGGGTCGCCGCACAAAGACGCTCCTGGTGGCATTCAATTGGTTCACCGCGCCATCGCGAGGATCCGATCAGTTGCGCGTCCAGCGGCAGATGATGGTGCTCGACGCCGTGCTCGAGACGAAGGACCCCGTCTTGCAGTTGTGGTTCGCCGACGGCATGGGATGGTGGTTCATGGGAAGGAACGAGGCGCTGGTGCTCACAATGATCTGCGAATCTGCCCCGGAGGCCTTTTTTGAGCTGGTGTCGGCGGGAACGCACAGCCAGCGCAGGTTCTACTCGTTCAGTTCCGAGAACTTCGCCGTGCAAGCGATCTTGGGCCGTCTCAAGTCACTCCACGAGGCCGGCGGCCCACTCGCTGCGAAGGCGGTGAGAGCACTTGCCGGACTCATCCGCAAGGTGAACTCGTCTGATTCCCCGGAGAGGGATTTTCTGCCGCTCGCCGAGACGATGCTGGCGAACATGCTCAAGCCGGATTCGCCGGCCGAACACCTTGCCGCGGGCGGCGAACTCCTCGACGCATTGGCCAACAGTCGACCTGCTGAACACCTCATTGGAGATGCGATGCGGAAACGCCGCCGGCAGATTGACGGAATCCTTGCCGCCGCGAGCCGCGCGCTGGACTACGCGGACCAGCCCGCGCTCACCCGAAACGTGGCCGCGCTTCTCGGCACGTATTACCGGTTGGTCAACCTCAAGAAGAATCCCGAACTGGCGGAAGTGATGGAAAGGGCCCGCCGGAAAATCATGCAGGCCGGCCGCCCCTGCGACCAGGTGCTCTTGTTGAGCGGAATGGCGCAAAACAGCGGCTTCACTATCCGCGAGTTACGCGGCGATGGAACCCGCAGGCCCGCGTCGGCCGAGCTGCAGAAGCGTTTCCTCGCGGATACCATCCCCGCCGACCTCCGCCTGGCGGCCCTGCGCGCCATCAGGCCGATGGAGGATGACTTGACCCGCAAGAGGCCGTATGTGATTGACCTCTCCCCGGAATTCCAGAAGTACCTGCTTCAGCGAATCAAGGATCCGAAGGAGGCTGCGGACTTCCGCCGGCAGGCGGCCATAAAGCTGGCGTGGTCTCCGCAGTACATAGGCGAGGTCATTGCCGCACTTCAGGATGCTGCAAGAGCCGAGCCGCCGGCACTTGACATGCCGGCAATCCTGGGCGACATCAGGTCTCCTGTGGAGGCAGGTCTGCGCCGGGCCAAAAAGAATGGAGAGCCGGCGCCGGCCTGGCAGGGGCAAGCCGCCGCCCTCGGCCTGATGGTGATGAACGACGACAGGCAGCCAGACGGGCGGCTTTGGGGCGCGACGCACCTCTACGGCCTCGCGGGCGGAGCGCGTGCAACGGCTGCACTCGAGGCGCTGGCGTTGGATGAGAACGCCAGCGACAACCTGCGCGCGGCGGCGGCTGAGGCTGCGTGGCAGACAAATCCCGAAACGAAGGTCTTCGTCAAACTCACTGAGAAGTACGCCACAATCGAGAAAGAGTTGCGCCTGCGGTTCGGGGCTCACGCGGCGCAGGCCAGGAATATTCCCGGCGCCGAAGCGTATGTCATCCGCTGCTTCAAGGACCCTCAGCTCAAGCTTCCGGACAAGCCCCGGCATTTATATGACGATGAAGACCGCAGGCGCCTCAGCGACATCCTGTCAAACCTCCACCTGCCGG
>JABMSA010000747.1 GCA_013202185.1 Planctomycetota bacterium | reverse complement strand
TGACAGGTTGTCTATGGCGAGATATTGTTACCTGTGGAATCCATCCGGGCTGCCCCGACTGTAGTGCAGAACTTGAATACGTATTAGATAAGTTTGAGGGATGGTGCTTTGAATTAAGAATCTATGACATCTTTCTCGTTTTTATCGACCCTGATTGGGTGGTAAGATATGTACCGTTTCGTGCAGTCATTCCGATTGCTGAGTTTGACTGCGATAACGGAGGAACCTTTGTGGCACACATATTGTCTCATGCAGTTATTGACCCTGAAGGGGATTGTAGTTACGAAAGTGCAGAGATTCTGATTTCGGAAGAGGCCGAGCTGACGGTACCATGATGCTGCATTGGGACGACCCACCCCTCTGGCGCAAACAATGGCTCGACCGCGGCGGCGAGAGGTTCATGTCCTACGAACGCTATGCCCGCCCCCGCCGAGCGCACAAACGCCGCCACGGCGTGCTCCGCCCGCCCCCCGAATTCGTCCGCATCCGCGAGGCGATCTGCAACCAGTGCGAGCACGTCGACGCCGCCAGCCCCAACGGCTGCGGGCTCGCCCCCCACATCTCCAAGTGCTTCCGGCGCCGAGCAACCGCCTGCTGCCCCGCCGATCCCCCCCGCTGGGGGCCCGTCGCCTGACCGCCCGTTCGCAAAATAACATGCCCCTCCACGTTCCGGATCCCAGAAAAATGATTTGACATCCGCCTCCGAAACGGTTATACTGTTCGCAGCGAGGTGAATGATGGACCGTTCAAGACTTTTGCACGTGGCCATGGCCGGCTTGCTGCTCGGGTCGGCCTGCACTGCGCAACAACACCAGCCGCAACCTGTCATACAGCCCGGCCTCATCGACGGCTGGTACCGCGTCGTCGATGGTGACACGATCATAATCGACAACGTAGGCCGGGTGCGTTTCAGCGACCGCGACGCCCCGGAGCTTGACGAGCCGGGCGGCCGCGAAGCCAGGCACAGCCTTCGTGACGGCATGCCCGTACGCGGAAAGAAGAGAAGACGACCGGGTGGTCTTCAGAACCATGAAGCACGCAAGGCCGGCGAGTGGAGCACACTATGCAACACGACATGGACAAAATGAGACGCAAGATGAAAGAACTCAAGAAGCAAGCACAGCACATGATGCGGATTCCCAAACGGACCGACGCCGAAAGGCTGGAGTTCATCTTGCCCCGCCTGCCGGTGCACCCCATCGCCCAGGTGCATTACCACCCCGACGCCCCAGCGCCGCCGCCGGACGGCACACCAGAATACGTTGAGCACCTCAACCGCTGGGCACAAACAGTGATCTTCGAATATCCCGGCGTGCCAGTGATTCAACGGGTTGAGAACCGTTTCGTTTTGATCCGCATGCCGCCGGCCAAGAAGCTCGAGACCCGCGTGAGCATCTACACCGCCTTGGTCAGCCTTCTTATCGAGATCGAACAGAAAACAGCAGCCGAGGATCAGTAACTACCCCAATCGCGGGCTACGCAACAAGTCCGAACGTCCGCAATGCGGGCATGAGTGGAAACAGCGCGGGAAGCTCCGCCCCAAATGCAAAAGCCCTCCTTGGGACGCGAGCGAAAGTCTTCAATGGAGGTGAACAAAATGTCCGAACCGGGAATGCAATTACGACAATGGCACATTGAGCACCAGTCGAAGTATACCTACTTCCTGTTGTTTATCGCCGCTTCTGCAGTTGGCTTTGCGGTACAGAAAACCACGGGACGTTGTTTGGATTGGTCGCTTCTTCCGTTGGGGGGAGCCGTTCTCTCATGGGCTGGCAGTTTCTTCGCCGGCTGCCATACTCGTTCCCTCTTGGCCAAAGCAATCTCTGCGAATATACAAGTGCTTGACGCGGGGAATTCCAATCAATCACAATCCGCTCAGAATCGGGTCAGACAATACTCCTACGTAGGTGGCCGTTGGTTTAAGTGGCAGTTCAGGCTTCTTGTTCTTGGCGCTGTGCTGTTCATTGTCTGGCACGTGATCGTGATGGCCGGCGATCCCTCGATCCAAGCAGTAGATGCCGCGCCTCAAGGCGTTGTTGCTGTGGAAGGACACTGAACCATGGTTTATTTGCTCATTCTATGCCTTGTGCTTGCAGCAATCTTTCTCGGCACACGTTGGTTGCCCAAGAAGAAGAGAGAGATATGCATCGTCCACAGTAAGTACGACGTACCTTTCAACGACGATTACAAATTTCCAAATGACCCGCCTCACGTCGTGCGCCTGCAGCAAGAGACAGCAGCAAAAGCTCCCGGCAAGACATGGGTCAAGGTGGAGTACGACGTTCCGGTTGTCGGTATCACCAAAGATGGCCGTGACCAACATGCTGCCCGTATGATCGAATTCGGGAATGACCGCCTTGTCACGCTTCAACGCCAGCCTCGCAACCAGTTCGATCCAAATGCAGTTCTTATCAACGCCTTCTGGAGAGACCCTAAAGGCCAGCCACACACTGCGCATATTGGATATTTGCCGCGGGAGCTCGCCGCCAATATCGCCAAGAAACACCCGGCAGCCAAGCTGTTCGCAAACATCGGTACGATGTTCCGGCCAATACGCGGGAAGTCGCCCGGAATGCGTATCAACGTCTGGGCGGAAGAAGACGTCGCACCGCGCAAAAGAACAACCAAAAAAAGTTCTTGACAGCCACCCGCCTGCAGGTTATAATGCGGCACGTGGGTGCATGAAGAAGGTGCTCTGAAAGCCGAAATCGACGAAGCCGCCTGGTCGCAACTCTATTCGACTAAGAGCCGACCCTTCGATCCACCAGAAACCGGCAAGATCGCCGTGAAGGTAATCAACCATTATGGCGATGAGGTGCTGAAGGTGTATGACGTGTAAGGCCCGGCAAATGGCTCCCTTTAGTACCTTGGACCGAGGAGCAAGATGAGCGCCAACATTGTCTTGGACACGAACGCCATATTCGACCACTGGTACCTCACAGGTCCGAGCATCATGGTCCTCCAGAGGTTCATGGCGCTGACCGGCTCCAGGCTCATCATTCCTGAAATAGTGCTTCTGGAAACGGTAAACCTGTTCCAAAGAGAGGTCGCGAAAGCCCGTAGCCAACTCAGGAAGCTGGAAAGGTTCGGCAACATAGATACATCACAGGTTATCCATGACATAGACTTGGCACCCAAGGAATATGAACAAAAGCTCCGTAGCAGGCTGTCTGAACTTCAGGCAGAGATCATCTCCCACGAGAACATTCCGCACTCGAGGATTGTGGCCCGTGTCTTAGACCGTCGGAAACCTTTTGGCCAATCGGGCAAGGGTTACCGCGACACTCTCCTGTGGGAAGTGATCCTTTCCAAGATAGCCACAGTCGAGTGCGTCACCTTCCTCGTTACAAACAACCATGTGGATTTCGGCATCAGGGACAAACAGGGCGAGTTGCATTCTGACCTGGTTGAGGATCTGGCTGCTGCTGAACTCCCAGAAGATCGCGTTTGTCTCTGTCCTAGCTTGAACGTATTCGTTCGAGAGCATGCTACCCCAGGCCTTGAGAAGGCAACCGCGACCATAGTCGAGCAACTGCGCCAGGGAAGGTACGGCACGTTCTCGATTGTTGACTGGTTCAACGAACACCGCGAAAAACTACTTTCTGAGGATCGGCTCATAGATATTTTATCCTTTTCGCCGGAGTTGGAGTCACCTGAGTTAAGCTACATGGAGGAAATCAAAGAGGTCGAGGTGGAAGATGTTGCCAAGCTCGACGATGACAGGGTGTTCATAGATGCTGTAGTTGCGTCTCAAGTCGTTATCGACGTGTTCATATACCACTCGAACTACTATCTTGCCTACGAACATTACCCCATTTCCGTGATGGACGATTCATGGAATGAGTCGTACACATGGGCTCAAGTAGAGTTGTCTCTACCCATCGCGTTTTCACTGGTCTTCAACCTTCTAACGGAAACCGTGGAAGCCTTTGAAACAAGCGATATTCCAGAGATACTCGGGTTCTGTCACTTGTGCGGCGAGGCCATTGTGAACGATGCTGCGGAAACTTGCACGGCCTGTGGGCGTTCGCTGATAACTCGTAACTGAGCTGTATCTCTCATGCTTCAGACGGAATTGGGCTCTTGCTCGCTTTCTGTTTAGGTTCTTCGGGCTCGGCGCCCCTCAGGTCTGGCACTTTTGAGCTATTGATCTGGTCGAATTCGCGCCAAGAGTGCGGGTGAGGATGATCGCAGCTGCCTCCGAGGCAGCTTGGCCGAGTTCTGTCTCGGCACAGGCCACGGGCATGCTGAAAGGCAGGGCCTCGGAACCGTTGAGGGTACTTTCTGAATCCCTCCGCTGGCTTAGTGCTGAGAAATGGGGTTGAAATATATCCGCCGCATGGGTATGATCGTATATTCAGCGGGCAAGATGGGCAAGTGAGCCGACTAGATGGCTGTTTTGATGGAGGTTCTGTATGAGCAAGGCCGTGACCCTGATCACGTTACCAGTCATCATTTGGCTGGCAACTTTCCAGAACAACGTGTCCGCAGAATCCACTCCCCAGGCGGAAGCTGCCCGAGTGCCAGAATTCGAGAAGCGCGTTAACACAATTGATGAGAAGCTCTCTCATTTGGGGTTGGAGTTGGAGGCTCTGAAGGTTAAGACCGCTAGCGACACAGGATTTGAAAAACGCCTCAACGCTCTTGACAAGAAGCTTTCTGGCCTGGGGTGGGAACTGAAAGGCCTGAACCAAAAGACCGCAAATGACAAGGTCTCTCTGCAACTCGATGACCGCCAGCTTGGGCAGGAGGTCAGTCATCTGCGGTGGATACTAACGTCCTTGGGAATCGCTGGTCTCGGTGGTCTGATAGCCGCTGTCGTCTCGGCGGTCAAGTGGGCCAAGAGGAAGATGCAAGAGGAGCTTGAGAAGGCCATCTACAGCGTCGACCCGACGCATTGGACGGTGCATGTGCCTGCCGATAACTTCGGTTCGGAGATCCGCCGCCTCGAGTGGTTGGGATTCAGTAAGATGGTCACGTACGGCAAACTGGACGACGGGTGCCTGTCGGATCTGGTGGTTGTTCGCATTGCGAAAGCTGAGGACGTCGACAAATTCCGTGACTTTCTTAGAGCGAAAAACCCGGACCGCAGGGAAGTAGGTTACGTGCTGTACACGACAATCAGGATCCCGCCAGAAATCGTCGACGAATTTGAGAATGTCACTTTTGCGAACTCGTCCGCTACGCTTGGCAACGCACTCCTCGTCTTGGCGAGAGGACTTCGCAGATGACTTCGCTGGTATATCTCCGACGGATACTATCGCGATACACACTACCTAAGAGCGCCAGATCGAGGCGAATCGCGGCTTTTTGTCGCGTCAGGCGGATCATGGCGGAGTGGGCGGGCGACCAAAGAAGAATAATCAAGCCTTCAGGTTCACTTGTGAAAGGAACGTCTATCGCTGGTGGATCAGACGTAGACATGCTGGTGATGGTGAAGCATGATACGGACGGTTCGCTGGAAGATATCTACTACTCGGCAGGCGAGTGGCTCAAGCTTAAGAAACTAAATGTCACATACCAGAACGTGTCTCTCGGGGTGGTGATTGACGGAATCAACATTGACGTGGTCCCTGCCCGACAACAACACGCGATTGGTGGAAATGCCAGCCTCTACCGGAGAAAAGCTAAGACCTGGACGCAGACCAACATTCCGCGTCAAATCAAGTACGTGAAGGACTCCAAGAGGATGCGTGAGATACGATTGGTGAAAGTCTGGCGGAATCTGCATGGCCTGGAGTTCCCATCATTCGCTTTGGAATTGGCGGTGATCCGGGCGCTGAAAGGAGCGAGTGGGGGCGGGCTCGGCCGAAATCTTCGCTCGGTCTTCGCATGGCTGGCTAGAAACATCGTGGATGCACGTCTCGAAGACCCCGGCAACACAGCGAACGACGTTGCAGAGGACATGACCAAGGGTGAGCGCCGAGCGATTGCAGACGCTGCTTCGGAGGCGGTGCTCGCCTCGTCTTGGGCCAGCATCGTGTGGTAGATCTGCGCTAGGCCCGAATCAAGAACGTTCCACCCAGCGCCGGCAACTCGCCCGGTTCCGGCGCCCCCCGGTTCCGCTGGCCGCGCGTGTTTTTCCCTCAGGGCGTTTGAAACATGCCCGGTTTCCCCCGGCCTTAGTGTCATCAGACCCGCTGTTTCCTCAACAAGGGCGGACCTTCCCTGCGGCCACCTTTCCTTCCGAAAACCCCGTCCTTGTTGATACCACAGCACTTACGGCTCTTGCTCACTCATCCCTGATCGTCTACCGGGCGCCATTGAGTCGACCGGAGCATGAAGTACGCCCTCGATCACCGGCACGGTCCGGACTACTGTCATCGCTTGAGTGGACGGAGTTTTCGGGAGAGACAGGCCATCATTCGACCACAACGCGAGAGTCATCTGCCGATGCGCTGTCAGAGCGAGGAACGAGCGGCGGCAGTGCAACGGTCAGCTGGGCTCGTTGATTGGTCCCAGATTCTGCTCGAGCTCATTCACGGCTTCAACGGCACTGGAAAGGAAATCTCGAAGAATTTGGTCAAGCGATACGTATTGACGGGTGGCGTCGTCGAAGAATTGTCCGTCCCTATTCAGCAGAGGACGCTGCTCTTCGATGTGGGAATTGCCTGTCGTCACCTTCTCGGGGCCCGTGACCGGAATTCGATAGATCGCGGCTCCCTTCTGAGCTCGAAGCTTCACCGGGCCTCGTTGCATCATGACCCTGAGCCGCGGATCTGGCGGAATGAGGCCAAAGCGATGGAAATCGTGGATTCTGATCCTTTCGATTAGATCGTACCAATGGATCTGTGCGCACAAGCGTTTCTTAAGTTCATTTCTGGTGTTCTTGAGCTCTCCCTTGGCAGCTGCCTCGAGGATCAACTCCACCACGCCACGTGCAGAATAGATTCCTGCTAAGTGAAGACGGAACTTGCTTGCGGCATCGGGACACCTTTCAGCCAGTTCCCGAAAGAACTTGACCCGCTGATAGTGTTCCCGCACCCCGACTGCACGAGGATCGGGAAACAGCCACGGCTTTGCATCATTCTCTGCGTCGGTGGTCATCGTATCCTAGCGAACCATGCCTTACATGGTTTCTCGATAACATCTATAGGCGGCATCGGCGCCGCATAACACGCATGACGCAGAAGGAGCGTAAATTCTTGCCGGTGCGTGACTTAGGCTGCTGCCTGGCCTTGAGGTGCGTCTTATATGGTTTCCGCATAACACACGCCACCCCCGAGGCTCAGAGCTCATCCACTGGGCTCTTGACTCCCTTGCCGCCACGGTTCAGGAC
>JABMSA010000746.1 GCA_013202185.1 Planctomycetota bacterium | reverse complement strand
ATCCAGGTGCTGTGGCAATACAAGGGCGATCGCGTCCAGCCTGTCGCGGCCAACGGCGGCATCGGGAATCTCAAGAGGCTTGTCGGCGAGGAGTTCGAGAGCTTCTTCCGGAACAAGGTGCTCGAGCGGGTTGATCCGGTCATTGATTTCAACTGGCGGGGGAATCCCCCGGGCAAGGGGCTCGACAAGGACAACTTCTCCGCGCGCTGGAAGGGACGGCTGATCGTTCCGAAGGACGGCGAGTACATCTTTTACACGGTGAGCACCGACGGCGCCCGCCTGCACATCGACGCTGAACTGCTGATCGACAACTGGCGCGACAGCCGAACTGCAAGCACGAAAACCGTTATCAGAAACCTCAAGGCCGGCAGCCACGACATCCTCGTCGAGTATTACGAGCGGGACGGAAACGCCGAAATGAAGCTCGAGTGGGAAGGGCCGGACATCGAGCGGCAGGCTATACCCAAGGAGGCACTGCGGGCAACGGCGGCCGACGACGCCCCCGTGGGCCTGACCGGCACCTACTTCAATTTCGGCATGGCCTGGCTCGAAAATGCCTTCCCGCAGCGCAAGGAAAACGAATTCATTTTCACCTGGACCGATCTGAACGACAACGGATTCGTCGACGGGGACGAGGTGCGATTCGGCAAGCCCGGCAAAGACGACAAGTTCGTCACGAGCTGCGGCGTCGGCTGGAATTGGCTGATGAACGCGAACTTCCTCACCGCCACCGGAGCGAGCGGGCCCGGCTTAACGGGCCTGATCTATTTCAGGCCGAAGGCGGAACGCTCGAAGCACGGTTACCCGATCTTTGACCTGCCGAAGGAGGTGGTGCCGCAGGCCGGAGGCCAGGGAATGATGGTCGACCTCAAGGGCAATGTCATCTGCCTCACCGGCCCGGTGAAAAGTGTGTCGCCAGAAGGCAAGATCAACTGGCGATACATTAACGAGTGGCCGGGCCTGCACGCAGGGCATGGTACCACGGCTCGCGGCGACGAGCCCGGCGTGCTGATCGCGCCGTGTCGTTTCTTCGGATCCGCGTGGATCAACGACGAAATCGGCGAGGTGATCGTGTTCAACAGCAACCTTGGCTGCACATACCTCATGACCGCCGATGACGGACTTTTCATCGAACGCGGCTTCCGCGACACGCGCGTTGGCCTCTTATGGCGGATGCCGCAGCCGCCGACACCTGAAGTGATGACCGAAACCAGCCTCTCCGACGAGCACTTCGGCGGAACGTTCCAGAAGTGTAAGGATGCCGACGGGAAGGAACACCTCTACTATGTGGCGGGCAAACCGCACTCGTCGGTGGTGGAGCTTCTCGGGCTTGAGAAGGGCAAGCGCCTGCCGGGGGGCAAGTTTGAGGTGACGGCGGAAGACATCGCGGCGGCCGCGCTCAGGCGCCAGCAGCAGATGGCCCGACAGGCGCCGCCCAAGGTCTATGCCGTTCACAGATCCAGGCCGGACGAAGTCAAGATCGACGGGCGGGCGGACGAATGGCCCAAGGAGCGAATGGACGACGGCCGGCAGGGGAGTTTCGCCCTCGCCTGCGACGACGCAAATCTCTATGTGCTTTTCACCGGCCGGGATGACCGCGCGGTATTCAAGAACGGCGCCACCAACTTCCCCGATGTTTTCAAGCACGGCGACGTTGTGGACGTCAAGCTGAAGACGCGGGCGGGACTCAAGCCGAACCGCTCGAAGGCGGGGAGGGGAGACATCCGGCTGTCGTTTGCGATGTTCGAGGGCAAGCCGGTGTGCATACTCTACGATTTCGACGTCGAAGGGATCGACAAGGGGATGCCGTTCAGCTCACCATGGCGGACGGAGTGGATCAACAAGGTTGTGCTCATCCCCGAGGCGAGTATCAGTGTGAATCGGGAGAGAAACACGTATGTTCTGGAGGCGTCTGTTCCGTTGAAGCTGATCCACCTCGATCCGACAGCCCTCGGGCAAACGAGGGGAGACGTTGGGCGGGTTCTCAGCGACCAGACTGGCTCGGCCGCCGCCGCGCGCGTGTACTGGGCCAACAAGAACACTCATATCGTGTCGGACCTGCCGTCGGAAGCGGCCCTGCAGCCAAGCCTCTGGGGGATGTTCGTCTTCGAGAAGGAGTGAGGCGAGTTGCCGCCTTCCTGACCCGCGCTCGCCTTCAGCTATTCGTGCTCGCGATCTCCGAATTCGCGCAGCACAAAAGCGATGGCTTCTTCTGTCGTGTGCAGGCGGTCTTCGAGTTGAGCATCCTCGACGCTCGACAGCATCTGCTTGAACAGCGGCCCGGGCTCGTAGCCCAACTCGATGAGGTGTTTGCCGGTGAGAAGTCGCGGGGGGGCAATGTGTTCCTCGCCTAGTTCCTGCAGCTTCTGTTTGCAGAATTCCCACGTCTCGAGGTTGCGATGGCTGGAGAGGCAGTCGATTCGGTGCAGCTCGAGGACATCGTCAAACACCTGATCGCGAAGGAATCTCTTGAGGGTGCTCTGGCGCATCTCGCGCACGGCCATGAATCGCATGTGGCTCTTGACGAGGTGCTTGATGTATTCGATCTGGTCATTTGACAACCGGAGCCGTCGTCCGATCCCCCCTGCAAGTTCCTCACCGACCTTGTCGTGTTCGCTGAAACGAATTCTGTCCGTTATTGTGAATGTCGGCGGCTTGCCAACGTCGTGGAGGAGCACGGCGAGCGCGAACTCGGGCGAGCGCGCCTCGTCCATGACTTCGAGCGACAGGAGCGTGTGCTGAAAAACATCCCCCTCGGGGTGAAAGTTTTTCGGCTGCTCAACGCCTTTCATTGCTTCCACTTCCGGGAGAATCTGGCCGAGGAGGCGGGTGTCGGACAGAAGTTGCAGCCCGATGTGCGGGTTGGGCCCGCCGAAGATCTTCAGGATTTCGGTGCCGATCCGTTCGTTGCTGACGTCGCTGATCTTCCGGGCGTTCTCGCGGATGGCCTCGAGGGTGGCGGGTTCGATGGTGTAGCCGAATCGCGCGGCGAATCTTACGGCCCTCATCATTCGCAGGTAGTCTTCCGTCAGGCGCTCGTTGGCGTCGCCTACGGTACGTATGACGCGCGCGGTGATGTCGTTTCGCCCGCCGACGAGGTCGAGCAGCTTGTCATCGATGGGGTCGTAGAGCATGGCGTTGATGGTGAAGTCGCGCCGGCGCACGTCGGCTTCGGCGTTCGCATATTCGACGACCCGCGGATGGCGGTGATCAGCATATTCCTTCTCCGTTCGAAACGTGGCGATTTCGAAGGCGTGTGACTCCTTGACAACGAGGACCACGCCAAACTGCGCCCCGACCTCGAAAGTGACCGGAAAGATTGCGGTTACTTCGTCGGGGTGCGCGTCGGTGGCGATGTCGTAGTCGGCCGGCTCGCGGCTCATGAGCATGTCGCGCACGCATCCGCCGGCGAAGAACGCCTGGTGGCCGTTTTCGCGGAGGGTCTTGAGGATTTCGACGGCTTTTCCCTTCAGGTTATCCATCGGGCGCGAGGTCTTCCTTTTCGCTATTGGTTGCTGTTTCGGGTGGCGAGGCATCGTCAGGCGGCTTCGCGGGCAGGCCGAGCTTCGGCAGCAGCTCGCCCGCGAAAACTCGCACGGTTGAGGCGAGGGGTATGGCAAATAACACACCGAAAAAGCCAAGGAGCTTTCCGAAAACGAGGATCGAGAAGATGATGGCTACCGGGCTGAGGCCTACGGATTTGCCGACGATCTTCGGTGTGATGATGTTGCCCTCGAGCAGTTGCCCAACGCCAAACACGATGACAACATAAAGAATATGGATATCAAAGCCGTGGCCGGCTACCGAAGCGGTTGCGCCGGCGAAGAGCCCGAGGAACGTGCCGAGATACGGGATGAAATTGCCGAGCCCCCCGATGATGGCAACCGGGAGTGCGTAAGGCACGCCGGCGATCAGCAGGCCGATGAGGTATATGACAGTGAGCACGAGCGCCACGAGGAGCTGCCCGCGAAAGAACTTGCGGAGGTCGCTGTCTATCTTTT
>JABMSA010000745.1 GCA_013202185.1 Planctomycetota bacterium | reverse complement strand
GTGCCGCATCGCATACATGCCAAAGCCGATCTGGGGCAAGGGCCTGCTGGTCAAGGGGCTGTCGGCCGATGCCGCCTGCAGGGCGTTCTATTTCGACCCGGCAACGGGAACAGAGTACGAGCTGCCGGAAGCAAAGGCGGATGAGCAGGGGAATTGGCAAGCACCGGCCGCACCGATTCTCCAGGATTGGATACTCGTGGTGGAGCAGTCATGACGGATTGTTGTTCGCCAGGCCAAGCCATTCACCGTGTCCTGCGCAGCACAGGAAAGGATCATGAGCAAAGACAGACCCCGCGGCATAGGATAACGAGAAGAGATGCTCGCGCGGAATGCGGACGGAACACACAGGAGAGGCCCCGCGCGGGCGCAGGCTCTCTCCTGTTCGATATGGTCACCTCAACGCAGAAGCGGCGCGGCTCTTACGCTTCGCCTTCCATGCAGTAGTATCCACCCGCAAGACTGTGCTGCTGGAAGACTTCGCACGTGCCGCACTGGCAGCCCTTTTGGGCCATACTGTCGTTGTTGTCGCTGTCGCCCGCAGAGCAAAATACGATCTCAGCCTTTTCGCACTGTTCGTGCGTGGGGCAGTCTGCGCATTGGCACAGTTCTTTCGTCTGATCGTTGAACGGCACGATCTTCGACTTCTGCTTGACGGCGGTTTCCACCCTTTCTCTCAGAGACATTGTTTTCTCTCCATAGAAACAGACCTGTGTTTACCTCGCCACCATCAATTGCAACAACTGCCCGATGCAAAGATGCGCCCGGCGGGCGGCATCCCCTCGCCGCCGGTCGGTCGTTGATTTTGCCGCCTGTTCATGTTACCATTGACCAACAACAATGCAGGAGAACGCCGCGCACATGAACAGGCAAGCCATCCGTGAAATCAAGGGATTCATGGTGGACCTCGACGGGACGGTCTATCTCGGAGATCGGCTCCTTCCGGGTGCCGACGATTTTTATCGGGCTTCGCGCGCCTGTGGCAAACGCGTGTTGTTCCTCACAAACAATTCCTCCAGAGGGCCGGCCGAATACCAGGCAAAGCTCAGGGCGCTGGGCATCCCCGCGGAAAAGGACGAGGTGTTCACGTCGGGCGAGGCCACCCTGATATACCTCGAGCAGCGCGGATGCCGCAGCATCTATCCGCTGGCGACCGCCGATTTCCGCTCGTTGATGACAACCGCCGGATTCGAGCTTACCGACGACGAGCCCGACTACGTGGTGCTGGGCTTCGACACCGAGCTGACATACGAAAAAATCAAGACGGCCTGCCGCCTGCTGATGAACGGCGCAAAATTCGTGGTCTCGCACCCCGACCTGCTCTGCCCCACCGCCGAAGGCCCGGTGCCCGACGCCGGATCGATGCTCGCGATGATCACCGCAGCCACCGGGCGCGAACCAGAGATGATCGTCGGAAAACCGAACCCGCTGATGCTCGAGCTTGCACTCGAGCGGCTCGGCACCGACAAAGCATCGTCGGCGATGATCGGCGACCGCATCTCGACGGACGTGGCGATGGCCTCCGACGCCGGCATAACATCGATCCTCGTGCTCACCACCGGGACCGCCCCCGAAGAAATCGAGCGCTCGCCGTATCGGATCGATCATCAATTTGAATCCATCGCGGACATCGCACAACTGCTGAGTGAAAGGAACACGGCTTGAGAACCCGGCAATTTGACGTTGTTGTTGTAGGCGGAGGCGGCGCTGCACTGCGGGCGGCAATCGCTGCTCACGAGGCCGGCCCGGGCCTTGAGGTGGCGCTGCTCACAAAAGGCAAGCTCGGAGAGTCCGGCGTTACGGCCACTGCCTGCTCGGATCGCATGGCGTATCACGCTACGCTCAAGCACACCGAGCCCCGGGGCGCGGACGCCTGGCGATACCACGCAGAGGACGTCTACCGCATCGGCGGGTGCGTGTCCGATGCCGATCTCGCGGCGACCCTGGCAAGGAACGCCGGCGAATCGTTTTATTACCTCGATGAATTGGGCGTGCCTTTCGCCAAGCGCGACGACGGCCTCGCCGACCAGTTCGTAACCGACGGCTCCGAGTACGCCCGCGCCTGCTACACCGGCCCATACACCGCCAACCACATCGAACAGGCGCTCGTCCGCAAGATACGCACCACGCCCGTGAAGATCATCGAGAATACAATGGCCCTCGAGATCATCAAGGACGGCGACAAGGCGGCCGGCCTGCTGATCATCGACACCGAAAGCGAAGAGTACTCGGCCGTCGCGGCGAAAGCCGTCGTGCTGGCAACCGGCGGCGCCGGGGAGCTTTTCGCCGTGAATGTCTTTCCCGAGGGAATGACCGGCGACGGCCAGGCGATGGCGCTGCGGGCCGGAGCCGAGCTGGTGAACATGGAATTCATCCAGATCGGGCTGTCATCTGTCAAGACCAAGCTGGCGTGCTCGGGCAGTATGTTTCGGGCGCTGCCCAGGCTGGTCAACAGCGACGGCGACGAGTTCCTGCCCAACTACTACAAGGGCGATGCCGCGTCGATGTTCAACATCCTGTTCAAGAAGGGCGCCAGTTGGCCGGTATCAAAAGAGGAGCCGTCGAGCGTCATCGACATCGCCGTCGCCAAGGAGAACGCTCGCGGCAAGAAGGTTTATCTCGATTACAGCGCCAACCCGGCCGGGCTCGACCTTGCGTCGCTCGACGAGAAGCTGCGCTCGTGGTACACCGACACGAAGGCAGTGAACCTCGATGCCGCCGACGTGATCGCCGGCCCGCTGGCGCGTCTCAAGCTCATCAACGCGCCGGTTGTCGAGTGGCTGGCCGAGCGCGGGATCGACCTGGCAAAGGGCGACAAGATCGAGCTGGCGCCCGCCACGCAGCACTTCCAGGGCGGCATCAAGATTCTAAAGAATGCCGGCACCTGCATCCCGGGCCTCTATGCGGCGGGCGAGGCGGCAGGCGGACAGCACGGGGCCAACCGGCCCGGCGGAAACGCGCTGATGGACAGCCAGGTGTTTGGCAAGATCGCGGGCGAGAGCGCCGCCGGCCACGCGCGCGAAGTGGAGCAATCGGCCGACGTCGAGGCCACGGCCGAAGCGCTCGCCGATGAAACGTCGAGGAAGATCATGACATGCTGCCCAGGCGGATGCGGCAAGTTCACGGCCGCCGAGGGGCGCGAGCGGATTCAATCGGCGATGAGCCTCGCCACAGGCGTGGTACGCACCGAAGCCGGTATCAAGAGGGCCATCAACGCCGTATGCGAGGTGATGATAAACGGCATTTTCGCTTATCAGCACGGCGCGGCGCACGCCATCGAAACGCTGAACATGATCGATTCGGCCCTGGCGGTGCTCACGGCATGCCGCGCGAGAAAAGAAAGCCGCGGACCGCACCTGTTCTTTGAAGATGAAACAACCATCACGCCGATGGACCGATCCGACGACTTCGAGAAGTACGTCGTGGTGGGCCTGAAAGACGGCAGGCTCACGACCGAATGGCGCGAGCCCGTGCGAACGTTCGATTGAGCACACCTGTTCGCAAATACGGTCACGCGCTTGTAGAGACGCCCCGATGGGGCGTCTCTACAAGCG
>JABMSA010000744.1 GCA_013202185.1 Planctomycetota bacterium | reverse complement strand
CGCAAACGCAACGTCGAGCAGGCGTTCCGCATGGGAGTGAACATCATATCCTACAGCCTGCTGTATTACAAATACACCGGAGAGGACACGCAATGAGTACCCGGCCGATTCTCCGCCGCATGGTGTTTCTCCTGGCCGCGTGGGCCTGCGGCCCGCTCGCGGGAACGGCTATGGCCGGCGACGCCCGGATCGACGAGCTGTTCGAAACCGCCCTGTCGGCCTACAATCTCGAGCGCTGGGAAGATTCCGCAAACAAGTTGAACGATTTCATGGCGGCCGATCCGTACGACCCCAGGAACGACCAGGCCCAATACTGCGTGGCACGCTGCTCCATGCACCGAAAGTACCTCAACAAGGCGATCGAAGAGTTCGGATATCTCGTCGAAGATTTTCCCGACTCCACCTATACCGCCCTTGGCTATCACTATCGCGCCCAGTGCTACCTCCGCACGCGCAAGACCGACAAGGCCATTGAAGACATGGAGACCGTTACCAAGATCGCCGTCAAGATTCACTACGGCGGCAAAGACGCGATGCTCCGGCAGTTGTACGAAAACCACCGCAGCGACGTGTTCTGGCTGGCGAACCACTACCTCAAAAACAAGAAGCACGACCTTGCCATTACGGTCTACCAGCGGCTGCCGCATCCGATCGAAGCGTTCCGGCACGTCGTCAACGTCTATTACGGGCTCAAGCAGTTCGACAAGATCCGCGAGCTGATCGACACCCTGCAGGGCACGTATCGCCACGAAGGCTTCAAGTTCCTCATCGAGTTCTACGGCAAGAGCAAGGCGTTCAACCAGCTCAAGGGCATCTTCTCGAAGCTGCTCCAGGAGAAGGAGGCCGATCGCCTCACCGACGACCTGATCTGGACCACCGCGTCGAGCTTCAACAACTTCGGGAGAGAGCGCTGGGAGTGGGCCGTCCGCCAGATCAGCGCACACTACCCGCGCATGGCACGCAGGGCCGACTTCGAGCTGGCCAGGCACAAGTGGCAGGAAGCCGCATTCATCGATGAACTCGAGCTGTTCGTCATCAAGTATCGCACCGGCAACGACGTGAACGCCGTGCTCCGATGGAAGGGGATAGTCCTCGAGCGCCAGGGCAAAGACGAAGAGGCCCGAAAGACCTACCGCCGGATGAGCGACCCCGGCATCGGGCACTGGTACGCCGCCCAAACCTACGCCGGCCCTCACGCCAGGAAGAAGAACTACGAAGCGGCAATAGCCGAATACATAAAATTCCGGAAAGCATTCTACTCCCAGGAATGGTCGGCCCTTGCACAATGGCAGGTCGCCGTGATCTACTGGAAGAATCTGAAACAGGTGGAGAAGGCCGTCGAAGCGTTTCGTCACATCACCAAGAGATTCGCCGCCGTGCAAGTGAAGAACCAGCATTACGGACAGCACCATTACAACTTCAGAGTTGCCGACCGTGAATACGGCCCCGACGCCCAGCTCGCCATCGGAGACGTCCTGCGCGAGGCAAAGCGCTACGACGACGCCATCATGGAATATCGCATCCTCGTATCAAAGCACAAGAAGAGCGTTCAGGCTTCGTGGGCCGGCTATCGGACCGCCTTCTGCTACGAGGGCAAGGACGACCCCGACACCGCCGTGGCCGTCCTGAAGTCCGTGTTGCGGCGATATCCCAAAACCGCCGCCGCCAGCGACGCACACACGCGCCTCGAGACCAAGTACGACATCGCCGACGTGGAAGTGAGCGATGCGATAGATATTTTTGAAGTGACGGAAGAAGACGAAAAGAACTACCTCGAAGATCCCGACAAGATGAAATGAGACTGAGAATCCTCAGCATAGACCAATGGCAGTGAGAAACAGGCTATGATAGAACTCATCAGACAAGGCAGTTGGTTCATGGTACCGCTGGGGCTGTGCTCGATTGTGGGGCTGGCCGTGATACTGGACCGCTGGTTTTACCTGCGAAACGCACAGCGCGAGTTGGCGCTCCTCGCCGGGAAGATAGACGGGCTTGTCGACCGGGGCGACATCGACGGCGTGCGCGAATTCTGCAACGAGAACCCCGGCCTGCTCGCCGGCATCTTCCTGGCCGGCATAAAGAAATACAAGCAGCTTAAGACCGAGCCGAATCTCGATTTCATTCAGCACGAGATCAACAAGGGAATGGAAGATGCAAGCATCATCAACGCCGTGGACCTGGAGCGGCGCCTGCCGCTGCTGGCCTCCGTCGGAAACGTTGCCCCGCTGTTCGGGTTCGCCGGCACCGTCACGGGAATGATCAGCGCGTTCGCGGAAATCGCAGCCGCGGCCAACCCCGACGCTCAAACCGTCGCGCGCGGCATCCAGGAAGCACTCGTAACCACGGCCAGCGGCCTGATAATAGCCATCCCGGCGGTGCTCGCCTTCAACTATTTCTCAAGCCGCATAGACGCACTCAACGCCCGAACCGAAGAAAGTGCGAACGGGCTCATCGACATGATGGTCATGACGCTCGTGGAACAACGCAGCAAAGCCAACGGCGCCCATAGAGAATCGCGGTAGCACTCCGGAAAGCCGGCCAACGGAGCAGACCTGTATGCGAGTACGCAAGCGAAGACGTCACAAGTGGAACCTCTCGTTCGCGAGCATGAGCGACATCGCGTTCCTGCTGCTCATTTTCTTCGCCGTTGTAGGCAAGTTTACCAAGACCACCGAGCACGATGTTTCCCTGCCAGCCGTCGATCTGGGCGAGCGTACCGTCATGCGAGACATCACGGTGGTCGTGACAAAAGACAGCGAGTACTTCATCAACGGCAGCCGCGTTCACAAGCCCGAGGATCTTGCCGAAGAACTGGGTTTCTACATCCTGGAAGATACGGACACCGAAACCCGAACCGTAAAGCTCTACGCCGATCGCGATGCCGAATTCGGCAAGGTGTCCGTCGCAATAGAAGCAATAAACCAGGCCGATGCCTATCTCGAGTTGGCAGTACGTTATTCTGATTAGGAGATGCCGATGGATTCAAAAGAGAAAGGCGAGTTGAGGTCGAAATCACCGAAGCTGTGGCAGTCTCTGCTCATCTCGTGCGCTCTGCTGGGCACCCTCGCCGCGGCCACCAGCTTCGGCAAGAAACAGGACACCTCGCCCGAGCAACTCATCAAGATTGCGCGCGAATTGGCCGAAGAAGGCAAATTCGACGAAGCCCTGGAGAAATATCTGCTCATCAAGAATCAGAAGCCGCAGATACCGGCGGTCTTCATCGATGCCGAGAAAGAAATCAGTCAAGTGCGGCTCAAGGCCCTCGAAGCAAAGAAGAAAGCCGAAGAAGAGGCGAAGAAAGCTGAACAACCCGATGAGCAGAAGCCCGGCGACACTGGCACCGAAGGCACCGAAGAGCAGCCCCCCAAGCCCGACGAAGTCCCGGACGTGGACCTCCCCGAGCTGCCCGACATAGGCGGAATGTAGCGCTTGAACTTCGCGCCCGCCGCCCGGCGTTCCGGGCGACGATCACGATTCCGTCGTCCCGGCGTGCGCTGAGCGCGATGTGACGACGTGTGTGCCTGGAAGCTGCCTGGGGCTCTGCCCCAGACCCCCGGAGTTTTCAAGGCATGGCAGGGCTCCGCATTTGCGCTGTGCTACTCCGGCGGGCCGGGGGGAGCTGAGAAGCTCCCCCACAACGACATGCGTCTGTCCTGATCCGGCTATTCCTGGGCGGGTTGCTCTCCAGCGTTGCCCGCTTCCGCTTCGCCGGACATCTCCATTGTATCACACTATTTCGTCACGTCGAGCCCGTCGAGTTATTACACACACATTGGGACGTGATGAAGTGCTGTGGTATCAACAAGCACGGAGTTTTCGGTAGGGACAACTGTCCTCACTTCAAATCTGGCAGGTTCACCGGATCGGCACCCGGCGAGCTTATCCCCCGACGGTCGAGCAGGGAGCCGTCCTGTCGGTGCAGTTCCACCAGGGCCTCCAGGTAGTTGACCACCGCCTGGATTTCGGCGATGCGGCTGGCGGTGAGGTCGCTCTGGGCCTGCCCCACGAGCAGGGAGGTCGACTTGCCCACGCGGAATTTCTCGGTTTCCGACCGCAGCTTCTCCTGCTGCAGTGCGCGGGTGGCAAGGGTGGCGGCGATCTGCTGCCTGGCGCGGTTCACCTCGATATAGGCGACGCGAACGTCCAGTTCGGCAAGCTGCTCCAGGTTTCGCACGGCCTGACCGGCCTGGGACAAGCTCAGCCGTGCCCGGCGGCCGAAAGCGCGTGCGGCGCGGTTTCCCGTCGGATATTGCAGGCTCAGCCCCGCCAGCACATCGTAGCCGGAGCCGTCGATACCCTCGATCGAGCCGCCGAAGGAATCGGCATAGCCCGATTTGCCGAGTGTGAGGAAGAGGTCCATCCTGGGCAGCAGCCCGTTCCTGGTTTTCACTACTTCGAGCTCGCCCCGCTGCACCGCTATGCGTGCCTGGTTGAGTTCGGGCCGCAGGTGCATCGCCACCTCCACGTGTCGGTCCACCTCATCAAGCTGCACGTCGGGCACTTCGGGCCGGTCGGAGAGGTTCACGTCGCGGCTCCAGAAATCGCTGCCGGGGGCGTTGAGCAGCCGCAGGAGCCGCAGCTTCGCGGCGGCAAGGTCGCTGCGGGCGTTGATGAGATCTTCCTGCCGCAGGGCTTCTTCCGCCTGTGACGCGGCCAGTTCCGTTTCGGCCAGCTTGCCGATGTTGATCCGCTCGCGTGTTTCCTCGAGCTGCTGCTGGGCGAGCTTGAGTGATTCGTCGAAGATTTCGAGCCGCAGCTTCGCCAGGGCGAAATCCCAGTACGCCAACTCCACGTTGGCCACGAGCGCTTCGGCGAAGCCGCGGAGCTCGTATTCCGACGACAGAGTGTCGAGCCGCGCCTGCCGCAAGCTCGCAAGGTTGACACGAAGGCCGCGGCCCTGGAGCAGGGCCTGGTTCACAGTGAGGCCGAGACGCGACGCTGTGAAGCGGTCGCCGTAGACGCTGGAATCGGTTGAATCGGTGTCGGCGCTCAGCACGATGGTGGTGCCGGTGGGCAGGTATTTCTCGACTGATACCTCGGCCGACACGGTATCGCTGGTGGTTTCACTGGTGCCGCCGGTGGCGGCTCGCTCGCCCTTCGTGCGGCCGGCGGAGACGCTGCCGCCCAGCACCGGGTCGAATGCGGCTCGCTCCTGATCTTCCCAAGTGCCGAGAATCTGCGGGTCGAAGAGCTGCACGGCCAGCGCCCGGTTGTTTTCCAACGCTTCGAGAATGGCATCCTCCACGGTGAGCGTGAGCGGGCCGGTTTCGGCCACGCGCGGCGGCGTGTGTGTGAGTGCGTTCCCGGTCTCCGTCTGACCGGGCCGTCGTCCCACGAAGTTGTCCGGCTGGCGCTCGTCCTGCGGCACGCACGATGCAAGAGATAGGCAGGCGGCAGCGACGGCAGGCAGGGGCAGTGCTGTGCGAAGCTTCGAGCTGATCGCCTGCCCGGCCTCCGCCGCCGAGGCCTTGACCATTCGTAGCAGGCCGGGTAACATACCCTCAGTTGTCATTCGGTCACCTCCGCAGTCTGTGGTGCGTCGTGGTGGTGCTTCTTGGGGAGCCAGCCTTCAGCCAACGAGTAGACGACGGGCACAAACACCAGCGTGATGAGGGTGGAGCTGAGCAGGCCGCCGATCACGGCGCGTGCCATGGGTGCCTGCGCCTCACCGCCTTCGCCCAGGCCAAGAGCCAGCGGCAAGAGACCGAGCATCGTGGTGCAGGCCGTCATGAGAATCGGCCGCAGGCGTCGGCGCCCTGCCTCCTCGATCGCCTGCCTCAGCGGCATGCCGTCGCGGCGGCGAAGCAGGTTGGTGTGGTCGACCAGCAGAATGGCGTTGTTCACCACGATGCCGCCGAGCATGATGCACCCGATGAACGACTGGATATTGAAGGTAGTGTTGGTGAGGAACAGCAGCAGGATCACGCCGATCGCCGCAAACGGCACGGCGAACATCACCACGAATGGATCGCGCAGCGACTCAAACTGGCAGGCCATCACCATATACACCAGCACGAGCGCCAGCACGAGGCTGAACAGCAATTCCCTGAATGACTTCTGTTGCTCTTCGAAGTCGCCGGCAATCATGATGGCGAACTCGCGCGGCACCGGCACCGTGCGCAGCCCGTCACGAATATCGGCCACTACCGATCCCATATCGCGGCCGCTGATGTCGGACGAAACGGTGATTAGGCGTTCCTGGTCTTTGCGTTCGATGCTCACCGGGCCGGTGCGGGGTCTGATCGACACCACGTTGCGCAGCACCACCGGATCGCCGAGGGAGTTGGTGAGCGTAAGATCAAGGATGTCGTCAAGCGTCATCTCTTCCACGTTCCTGAGCCGCACGCGGATGTCGTATTCGTTGCCGCTCTCGCGATAGCTGCTGGCCCGCGAGCCTCCGAGGGCCGTCTGGAGCCTGTCTGCTATCCGTGAAACGGTCAGCTTCTGGTCAGAGGCCCGCTGGCGGTCAATTACAATGGTCTCT
>JABMSA010000743.1 GCA_013202185.1 Planctomycetota bacterium | reverse complement strand
GTTACCGGCTGCGATGCGGGCGATGACGGCAGGCCAGTTGCGCGTGCTGCGGAGAAGTTTGGGGAGCGTCGGAGGTGAAAGTTTTACTCGGGCACCGACTCGGCAACCTGCCGCATCCAATTCTGGATATTGTCTGCTTGTTGTTTCAGCTTTTCGGAAGAGAGCGACGCATAGCCCCCAAGGTGCAGCAGTACGGCTACGATTACGGCCACAAGGATGAGCCTTGTAAACGTGAACGCCGGCACGATGGCTCGCAGGCTGAACCGCAAGCCGATAACAAGCACGACGAGGGCCACTGCGGCATAACCGGCAGGGTACAACATCTGATCGTAGGCTTTGTCTTGCAGCGCCTGCGATAGAGCATAAGTGGAAGATATCAGAAACAGCCCGCCCAGCGCGGCAACAGCCGCGCCCACAATGAACTTTACAACTCTACTCATCGGTTTGGTCTCTCCTTTGCATCCTTGTGCAGGCTGTCGATCGCCTGCTGAACAAGCGCATCGCAACGTTCGTTGAGGGGATGTCCGTTGTGCCCGCGCAGCCAGTGAAAGGTGATCTTGTGCGTGGCGCCGAGTTTGTCTAGTTCCTGCCAGAGTTCCAGATTCATGACTGGCTTATTCTTCGCGCGTGGCTTGCGCTGCCAACCGTTGGCCTTCCACTTGGGCATCCATTCCATGTAGCCCTTGGCCAGGTACGAGGAGTCGGTCCACAGCTCAACTTCGCACGGTTGCTTGAGCGCCTTGAGGGCCTGTATGGCGGCGGCTAGCTCCATGCGATTGTTCGTGGTGAATTTGTCCGCCCCTGCTATTTCTTTGGTATGACCGTCGGTCTTGAGAATAGCTGCCCAGGCTCCGGGGCCCGGGTTGCCATGACAGCCGCCGTCGGTATGAATAACAACTTTCTTCACGCGTGTCCTCACAGATGGCAAAGTGTTTTCAAACTCCACGAGCCGGGCCCATCGCCGATATCTGCGCGGAGCCGGCCTTCACACGGCCGTGATGAAACAGCGCCGTACACAGGAATTATAGGACGGATGCCGCTTCGTGGCAACGGAAAAACGCCCGGTCGTGAGTTATCCCCCGGTGTGTTGTGTGTTCGCGTTGTGCATCTTGGTTATCTCGCCGCAAGCCAGAATGAACCACGCGCAGTTGGGCATCCAATACTGGTTTGTGCGCGGGTCGACGTCGAGGCCGGAGCGCGCTTCCTTGGGCGAGCGAATATCCAGGCAGGGGAAGTTGAGGGGAAGCTCGCGGCCGTCGCCCCCAGTGATGCCGTTGACAACTCCGCCGGGTTGATAGCCGTTGGCGTGTTCCTCTATGGCGGCGTATAGGGTGTAGTAAGCGCCCAGTTCCTTGTGGCCCGCGCCGCACACCATGCATGCCCCGCGGATGTTCCGGCCGAGCACCCACTCGAGTTGGCGCTGGGCGGTGTTTGCGAGGTCGCGGCGATTGAGCAGCGCCGACGCCTTGGCCAGCATATAACTGCATGCAAGGAGGTAGGTGTTGTTGCCGCGTGGCATCGACGGGAAGCTGACGGCATCGTCGGCGAGCGTCCACTCGCCCATCTGGCCGAACGGCGACACATCGGTGCACTGCTTGATGCGCACGAAGAACTTGTCGAGCGCCCCGCGTATCTCCAGGGCGAGGGCGTCGTCGATGCTTCGCTCGAGGTAGCACAACAGTGCGTGGAGGTACAGAAACGGCGCCGGTGCATATTCCATGCCCGTGTCGGGGTCGGTCATGTCGGGCAGGCGGATCCTCTCGCCGGCGGGCAGTGCGAGCCTCCGGAGATATTGTTCGCCGGCAGCGAAAATTCCTTCGTCTGTCTGTTTCTGGAGTATCGAGAGTGCCCGCCACGAACATTCCTCGCGATACTGCTCTTTGCCCCTGGCGCGCCACAGGCTTATGCACAGCAAAGCCGCCGCCGCGTGCAGATTTATGGGATCGTCGGGAGCCTTCGACTTCTCGAGCGCCGCAAACGTTCTCTCGGCCGCGGCATAGCAGCGTTTTGCGAGGGAGGGGTACATTTTCTCGACAACGCGCGCATAGTTTGCAAGCGCATACGAGCACAGGGCGGCAGCGGTCCAACTGCACTCGGGCTCTACGGTTCGCTCGTCGCCGCTCTCGGGCACGTTGTCTGTTTCCTCTTCCGGCGGGCCGATGTATTCCTGTTCGCGGCGGCCGATCACGCCGGATGCAAATCGCCCGTCGCGGGTGGCGATCTTCAGCAGGTATTCGACGCCCCAGCGGCACTCTTCCAGTGCAATCGGGTGCCCGGCCCGGGCATCGTCTTCGCGCCCGCCGCCCCTTTCGTGTAGGTGAGTGAGGCTGTGAATGGCGATCCATATGTGCTGTGTGAGCTTGGCGTAAGAGCCGCCGTCGTGCCAGCCGCCGGTTGCATCGCAGAACTTGCGTACTTCACCTTTCTTGCGCACGGCGCCGTCGTCGGCGTGGCAGCGCTCGTGCCAGCCGGGCACGGCCGTTCCGCATCGCTGCGTGCCGAACCAGTCCAGCGTCAGTTCCGAGAGGCGGGTGTAAATGTCGTCTCGAATGGGAAAGAACTTCGTGCGCAGGCGGCGGCCGCCGACCTCCACGGCCAGCGCGAAGTTGCCTTCTTCCTGGAACCGCGAGAAATCGGCCAGCCGGAAGCTTCGGCCCCATGCGGGTTTCTCGATCAGTTCCATGTCGTCTTCGAACCTCTGCCTGCCGTTTTCGTCTATGAGGATAAAACGCCCGCCCTTGGCTTGCTCTTTCAACTGGATGATTGCGGTTTTCGACGCCCGGGGATGATAACCGGCGTGGCAGTAGTGAATCGCGAGGGAATCCCGGCCGAGCCCATCGAGGAAGACTTCGCGAAACTCGACAGCCAAAGCCGAGCCGACGGCTTCGAGGAATATGCGGCAGTGCGTGGCTTCGCGCGGGGCAACTTCGCCAACGGCGGCGTCATTCCACGAGTCGTCGCTCACCTCGCTGCTGCAGACCTCCCCGAGCGGCACTTCGACAAGCCGGGAGCGGCCCTCCTTCATCGAGTCCCATCTCTTCTCGAGGCGAATCCACTGCAGCATCAGGCGGCCCGAGCCCCGTATCTGCGCCTCGAGGCGGTACTCTTTCAGCGGCTCGATCTTTCGTGGGACGCTCCGCCAGGCAGGATTGTTCGTGAAGCTCGATATGCGCAGAGCCGACGGCTGCCCCGGACGCTCAACCACTTCGAACCAGCCGGCACCGCGGCCCGCTCTGAACTCTTCCCACAGGGGCGATTCGGTGTCCTTCGCACACGCCGGCGGCGGGGCGATGTTTACACTCTCGTCGCGCATCAATAATCTCCGAATGTTCAACTTCCGTACCAGTGATTATACGGCGAGCAAATGCGCAATCAAGGGTAAAGACGATTACAGCGGAGGCCGGCACTGAGAGCGTGTGTGAAAAGCCTCAAGATTCGAGTGAGGTCTGACGATAGCAGTAGCAAAGGGATAATAATGCACGAGCCCCTGAGGGGCGTCTCTTGCGCATAGGCGTTCGGGAAGGTACGCCCCTCCGGGGCTTGTTCGCATGTATGTGACC
>JABMSA010000742.1 GCA_013202185.1 Planctomycetota bacterium | reverse complement strand
GGAGAAGACAGGGTATCCGACGCAGAAACCCCTCGGAGTTCTCGAACGCATCGTCCGAGTCCACAGCAACCCAGGCGACCTAGTCCTTGACTTCTTCGCCGGCAGCGGCACGACCGGTGAGGCCGCTGCGCGGCTCGGCCGTGATTTCGTCTTGATCGACAACAACCCCGATGCCGTGCAGATCATGGCCAAGCGGCTCGCGTTCGCAACCCCCCAGTGCGTCAATTTCGAGCCGCGCGATCTGGGCGATATTCAGGGCTCCCTCTTCGAGGCCGCCCCAAGACGGGCATGACTGTTGAGGACCGTAGAATGAGCAACGGCGAATGGGATCGGTTTCTGTTTTACGTGGAGCATGATGTCCGCCCCACCTGCAAACCACAGCGAGCCACACTGGCAGGCGGCCCATTCGCTTGGACGCAGAAGTTGAGCGGTTCAGCTTTCGGAAACAAGGTCGCTCCGCCGATCACACGCTTCTTCCTTCAAGATGAACAGGAACCCAGAACGGGCTCCGGCCACGATTTCATTTTCCGTGACCGCAAGGTGGAGTTGAAAGCAGGAACTGAGCATGCTACGGAAGGCGTCTTCCTCTTCCAGCAGATCCGGCCCACGCAGGACTGGGACGTGCTTCTTTGTCTCGGACTCGCCCTCAACTCACTCACCTTCTTGACCCTGAGCCGCACTTTCGTCGAAAGCGCAATAGAGACGTGGCGCGACACCGGGACCTCAATCATCGTGCCGCAGCACAACGGCTCGAGAACACGAAATCGCCAAGGCCCCCCACCGGACACGTTCTGGCTGTGGACTAGGCCGGAGTGGGAAGACGAGTTACTCCCATATCGCTCAGATTTCGGTCCGAGCGGATGGAACGGGCAGAAACTGTCCGAAGCCCTGATGCGAACGTGACTTGGGACATCGGGGCCGCTTTATAACACGGTAAGGAACTGCAAGCTCCGACCTCGCCTCAAGACGATCCCAATAGGACATGGTGGGCCGCTGGGAAGGCGAAGGTAATCTCTCGCTTCCGGAGGCGTCTTCTGCGTCATATAATCTCTTGTCGGTCGTTCACGCTACGGAAAGGAGCTGGTCATGATAGCACGCTCAACACTGATTCTTGCGGCCCTCGTCGTCGGATGGCTGGGCAGCGTCGCACGAGGCGCCGAGCCCGCCGCGGCCGTACCGATCGCGTACGAGAAGCCGCGGCAGCTTGCCGAACTCGCCAACAAGAAGGTGACGGAGAGTAGCGGCCTCGCCTGCAGCCGCCGAAGGAAGGGCGTGTTCTGGACGCATAACGATTCGGGCGACAAGCCGCGCGTCTATGCCTTCAACAACAAGGGCGAGGATCTCGGCACGTTCGACGTCGCCGGCGCACGCGCAGCCGACTGGGAAGACATGGCGTCGGTCCGGCTCGGGAGAACGTCGTACCTGCTGCTCGCCGACGTGGGCGACAACGACACCCGGCGCAAGGATCGCACGCTGTACTTCGTCAAGGAGCCGGCACTGCCAGCCGGGCGCAGGCCCGCGACGGGCAAGATCAAGGCGGTGAAGATCATCCGCTTCAAGTATCCCGACGGCCCGCAGAACTGCGAAGCCGTCGCGATCGATCCGAAGACGAGAACCGTTTACGTCGTCACCAAGGCGGCGCCCGTGTGCAAGGTCTTCGCCGTCCGCATCCCGAGGGGACAAGCCAAAGGCGTTGCGACCGCGCGGCCCATCGCCGCACTGACCATTCCGATCGTCACGGCCATGGACATCTCGCCCGACGGCGCCCGCTGCATTGTGCTGACGTATGGGCATGCATACGAGTATGCCCGCAAGCCCGGCGAGAAGTGGAAGGACGCATTCGGCCGTGAGCCGCGCGAGATCAAGATGCCAGCCCGAGCGCAGGGCGAGTCGATCTGCTACGGCCTCGACGGGAAGACGCTCTACCTCACCAGCGAAAAGCTCCCGACGCCTCTGTGGGAGGTGCCGGTGGTCGAACCGAACGTCAAGAAAGAGCCCGCACAATGATCAAGGCGCTCGCACATGTGTGCTTCCACGTTGCCGACCTCGACAACTCGATTGCGTTCTACGAGGGCAAGCTCGGGCTCAGGCACGCCTTCGATCTGAAGGGCGACGACGGGAATCGGCTCGGCTCATACCTCCACGCCGGCGGCCGCAGCTTCATTGAGCTTTTCCAGCATCCGCTTGCGGGCAAGGCCGACGGGCAATCGTATGCCCACTTGTCCCTGGAGGCCGATGACATCGAGGCCGCCGTGGCCGATCTGCGGGCGAAGGGCGTCGAGGTCACGGACCCCGTTCTGGCCATCGACAACAACTGGCAGGCGTGGCTCACGGACCCGGACGGCAACTCCATCGAGCTGCACTGCTACACGCCCGACGGCGAACAGTTCCGGCTGCTTGATGAGTAGCGCGCTCCCGAATCACGTCCGGAACGAATCCGGGCGGTCCGCTCTCCCCAAGAACAAGATGGCGCCCGCGGTCAGAAATCGTCCGGCATCATCTCGGGCTCCGGTTCAGGCTCGGGGTCCGGCTTTGGCT
>JABMSA010000061.1 GCA_013202185.1 Planctomycetota bacterium | reverse complement strand
TCTTCCAATCGTCCTCGTCGTCGAACGTGTGAGGAGAACTGTGTTTGCAAAGGAAGCATTCTGGGGAACCTTTTTGGAAAAAGTTTCCTTCCCGTCTTCCAAGACGGGCGACCCTTCCAAAAACTTCTTGAGCTTCTGGTCAGAACTAATAATTCCCGTTTGTCTGATTGTCCTGTGGTCAAGTGCTCGCGTTGTGTGCCGGCAACGTGGGCTTGCCTCACTTCATGCAGCAGTTCTTGTATTTGACGGGTGTGCCGCCGGGCTTTTTCTTTCCGCAGGGGCATGGGTCGTTGCGGCCGGGCGCTTTTTGTGAGCGTATGGGTTGCGGCTTGGCTTTTTCCTTTCCGGCTGCCGTGGCCGCCTGCTCGCGGCCCCTGTCGAAGGCGTCGGCTTCCTCGTGCACGTAGCGCTCCTGGGCTGTGCGTCCGCGCGCTACCTGCTTCGATTCTTCCGCATCGAAATAGACCTTCAACGCGAGGTCCGAGATGCTGTCTTCGGCGGAGGTCAGCATTTTCACGAAGGTCTCGTAGCCTTCTTTCTTGTATGCAAACTTGGGGTCGACGCCCGCGTAGCTTCGCAGGCCAATGCCCGACTTCAGCCGGTCCATCGCGTAGAGGTGGTCTTTCCATCGCGAATCGAGAGTGTGCAGCACAAGCGCCGATACCGACCGTAGGAAATTGTATTTGCCGAGCCCGCGCTTGCGTTGCTCAAACAACCGGCCCACCTGCTTGCGCAGCCATTCCTCGGCCTGGACCGGAGCCATCTTGCCAAGTCTGAAGGGCGACACGCCGAGGTTGAATTTTTGATTCATCCCGGCCGCGAGTGCGACGTAATTCCGGCCTTCGGCCGACAGCTCGCGCGCGATGAATATCGATACCGTGTTTGCTATCACGCCCGGTATCACTTCCTGCTCGGCCCTGTCTTTGTATCCTTCCCTGGCCAGCTCCACGAAGTATCCGACGATGGCATCTCTGGCTTCGTCTTCGAACTGCGAGACGTCGAAATTCATCGGCGCGGTGCTGCGCTTGATCCACTGCTGCAGGAGGTCGAAGTCCCACTTATCGACGAATGCATCGGACGTGCAGAGGTTGAGCACGGCATCAACCACGTCGGGCACGATCTTGTCGATGGTTCGGCGGCCGTAGCTTTTTGCGGCCATCTCGACTATGTAGTTTCTGACGCCCGTTTCGCCCGCCTCAAGGCGGCTCTCGAGCTCGTTGCGCGACAAACTCAGCTTGAATGCCTTTGCGGCCCAATCGGCTGTGTGGGTGTCGTCAAGATCCTCCGAGCCGGCCGATGCTTCAAGGCAGAGGTCAACGGCCTCTCCGACCATCTGGCCGGCCGCCTCGGCGGCGTCGTCGGTAACAATACTGCAGCCTTCGATCTTCTGCTCGATGAGCCTGTTGCGAAGCTCTTCTTTCTGCTTGTCGCCGATCTTCCGAAGGTCGGCCTCGATCGTTTTGGAGATGCCGAAGCAAAACTGCCCCTCGGCCCACGATGCCAGGGCCGAGCAGCCTCCTTCGCCCGAGAACATCGGCGACTCGAGGAAGGTCTGCACGGCCAGCGGGACAAACGTTTCGATGACGTTGTCCTTTGTTTTTCCGGCGTGCGCCCGGCGGGCCTGCAGGCACAAGCTCTGCTGCAGCCCGGGAAGGCTGAGGTTTTCCCATTCTTCCGGCGTGATGACAAAGCCGTGCGGATCGAGCCAATTCCGGATGACGGCGTGAAGGGCTTGCGGATCGGCGGTTCGGTCGAGAAACTGTTGTACTGCCCGTCCGATGGTGTTTTCGATCATTTCGCCGACCATCTGCTCAACGGTTTCGGCGTCAATCTCGTGCTCGATATCGGGCGGCACTTTTCCGATGAGGAAAGAGACCAGTTCTGGGCCGGACATTTTGCTCATTTCGAAAGCCGACAGCTTCACGCCGTAGCGTTCTTCGAATGTGGCCGCGATCCCGGCGAGGTTGCGGTCTTCCGACGAGAAGTCGCGTGCGAGGTACCGCTCGACGTCGATGACTGCCATTTCGCCGGCTGCTGCTTCCGGCTCGGCCTCGAGGCGTTCCTTCCTGGCATGGAAGGCCTGTTCGACAATCGTTTGCTTGAGTGTGGCAACGAGTTCGCGGATTTCGCCGGTGCTTACGTTTGCCTCGAGGCGCCGCGCGGCCCACAATGCGATTCTCTCGGGCTTGGGATTGTGCCTGAAGTGCAGGGAATTGGTGTAGAGCTCGAGCGCCGGCGCCGCGAAGCGCCTTACCGCCTCATCGAGCGCCTGTCCCTCGCAGATCTTCAGGGCCTTGTGTGCGAGGAGCTCTTCCTGCTTGTCGCGCTTGCGGCTGATGGGATCCCATTCGCTCACGGGAATATCGAGGCCCATCTTCTCGGCCCACAACCTCACGTGCGAGTAGTCCCAGGCGTCGGCATTGGCCGCGATGGGCATATCTACGATCAGGGCTGCTGCGGCCCATCCGCGCAGGTATTCTTCGATGGTCCTGCCGGCGGCCGCCTCGACGGCCGCGTCTACCACCAGGTCTCTTATTGCTTGCGCGGCTTCGTCGCGAAGCTTGGGTGCGGGCAGGTTTATGCCGTGCTTGCCTGCCCATTCGGCAACGAGGTCGAGGTTCCACGCGCCCGGGTCCAGGCCGTCGGGCAGCCATGCGTCGAGGCTTGTTTGTATCCATTCGCGGATGTAGTCGTCGCCAAGGCTTGCCTTATTCGGATCGGCTCGCTGTCTTATGAGCTTGGCGAATCCTTTCGCATCGGCTGAAAACCATTCTTCCTCGGAAAGGTGTACGCCGTATTCCTCGAGCTTTTTCTCGAGCGGCTCGAATGTCCGGTGTGTGACGAGTGCGAGTTCGGGGCCGTCGCGAAGCTCTTCGCCGATGAACTGTGCAACAAGCCGCTCGATGGCCAGGCGGATTTCAACGGGCACCATCGCATCGAGCACTTTTTGGCGCATGCCGTAGATTACCCGGCGCTGCTCGTCCATCACCTCGTCGTATTCGAGCACGTTCTTGCGCACTTCGAAGTTGTATTGTTCGACCTTCTTTTGTGCGCGCTGGAGGGCCCGGCTGACCATCGGCGATTCTATCTGCTGGCCCTCTCCGAAGCCTGCCCGTGTCATGAACCTCCGCACCCATTCGCCCATGAAGACTCGCATGAGGTCGTCTTCGAGCGACAGGAAGAACCTCGAGGTGCCGGGGTCGCCCTGGCGGCCGGCGCGGCCTCGAAGCTGGTTGTCGATCCGCCGCGCCTCGTGGCGCTCGGTGCCGACGATGTGGAGCCCGCAGGGGATGTTGTCGATGCCGGTAACCGTTTTGTCGGGATCGATCTTGGCGTGGCGGCACATCTCTGGGGGGGTGTCGCCGGGGTCTGCATCCGTGCCGTCGCGCAGAATGCATTTATTGCACTTTACAATGTTTTCGCCAAGGACAATATCGGTGCCGCGACCGGCCATGTTGGTTGCGATGGTCACTGCTGCAGGCTGGCCGGCCCGTGCGATTATGGCCGCTTCGCGCTCGTGGTATTTTGCGTTGAGCACCTCGTGCTTGATTCCGCGTCGCTCGAGCATCTTGCTGAGGTGCTCGGATACCTCGATGGCCACGGTGCCCACGAGCACGGGGCGGCCCGCAGCGTTGACGCGCTGAACTTCGTCGACGATTGCCTCGTATTTTTCTTTTTGCGTGGCAAACATCACGTCGGGGAAACTCAATCGGCGCAGCGGCTCGTTTGTGGGGATCGGCACAACGTCGAGGCCGTAGATCTTGTCGAACTCTTCCGCTTCGGTGAGGGCGGTTCCGGTCATGCCGGCGAGCTTGTCGTACATTCGGAAGAAATTCTGGTAAGTGATCGTTGCGAGGGTTTGCGTTTCCTGCTTGATCTGGAGGCGTTCCTTTGCCTCGACGGCCTGGTGCAGCCCTTCGGACCATCGCCGGCCGGGCATGAGGCGGCCGGTGAACTCGTCGACGATGATGATCTCGCCCTGCTGCGACACGTAATGCTGGTCGCGGTGGTACAGGTGATTGGCACGCAGTGCCGCGTAGACATGGTGCATCAGCGAGATGTTGGCCGCGTCGTACAG
>JABMSA010000741.1 GCA_013202185.1 Planctomycetota bacterium | reverse complement strand
GAGCATGTATCATCCGGACCTGGCGGAGATCGAGAGCAGTTTTGCCCGGGCGGCCGAAGAGCTCAAGGATACCAGGGACCGCATCGCCCGTGTCGTGCTGGCCGACGAGCCCGGCGGTATGAGCTACGAGCATGTGAAGGTTTCCTGGGAGTACCAGCAGGCTTTCAAGGACTACCTGAAGTCTGAAGGTCTCCGCGATCCACTGGATGACGATTTTGAGGAAGTCGTCGGAGGCGGGAAGGAGTTCGAGCCTTTCGATCCCACGGAGAATGTCGAGCGGAAGCTTGCCCAGCCGAAGTTCTTCTATCATATGGAGCTTTTCCGTCTGCAGGCGATGGGACACTTTGTGCGTGAACTCACCCGGATCAAGAACCTGCATTTCCCCGGGCACGCGCGGACGCTGGTCAACCATGTCCCCTACCATTCCGCTTACGGCAGTTGGGTCAAGCGTGGGGTAGATCCCTACTTCTGCTTCCGTCAAGCGGGGCTTGAGTTGCCCTGGACAGAGGACTGGCTGGCCTACGGCGCGGGTCCCCAGGAGATGTCGCCTCTCTATGCCCTTCTGCGTTCGGCCGGACGCGAAAGCGGGGCCGGTTTGGGAGGATACGTGGTGGTCAAAGACGGGACCGCCCAGTTGGTCCGGATGAAACTCTATACCGCCCTGGCCGGCGGCATGCGTGAAATCGATCTTTACAACTATGACCCGCCCTATTCGGGCTGGCTCAATTCCTGGTCGGAACAATTCGAAAAATATCCGGCTGTCCGCCAGACCCTGCGCGAGTTCGGGGAGGTTGACGGCGCGCTCCACCAGGCCACCCGTCACCCCACCGATATCGCCATCCTCTACAACCGCACCCAGGCCATCTGGGCCAATCCCGGTTACACGACCACCTACGATGCCGACCTCGTCCATTGGGCGTTGGCGCACGCCGGTTACGATGCCGACTATCTAGGTGAAGAAGATATCGAGGCCGGCCTCCTCGACCAATACAAAGTCCTCTATCTCGGCGGCGAACACGCCAAACAAAGCTGCGCCGGAATCATTGCCGAATGGGTGCGACAAGGGGGCACGTTGTGTGGTCATACCGGGGCCGGGCTTCGCGATGAATACCATGCGTATCTTCAGGAATGGGAAACTCTGTTCGGAGCCAAGGCCGACGGGCCTCGGGACAATGGTGTGAGACTGCCGCGGCAGGGAATGAAGCAGATGGCAGCCCTGGACCAGTTCACCTGCGTCGGTGAGGCGGGTGCACCCGAAGCGTCATTCCCACACTACAGCTATCGCGAAGACCTCCATCCGACCACCGCAAAGGTCTTTCTTACGCGCCGGGACGGCAATGCGGCCGGCACCATCAATCGCTATGGGGAGGGACATGCCATCCGTTTTGCCGGCGCCCCGGGCATCGCCTACCTTTGTGCCGCGGTCAAAGACGAGGAATACGACGTCACGTCGTTCCTGCCCAAGCGGTTCGACCAAGACGTGCGCGACCTCATTGCCTGGCCCGCAACGCTCGCCGGGGCCCGCCGCGTGGCGGAGACCGACGAAGCCATCATGGAAATCGCTCGCTATGACAAGCCGGGCACGGCGGTGCTCATCCTGATCGACCATGACGCCACACCAAAGGAACGCGTGTCCGTGCGGATCCCGCATGCCGGCGGTTTCCGAAAAGCCCGCGCGGCGAGTGGCAACCCGGTGACGATGTCGGTCACGGACGACGTCACCCATATCTCGCTCCCGCTGGACACCTGCGACGCAATCGTGCTCGAAACGGAGCAAACCGGTAATTGAACAGCAGAACTTGGTACCCGCTGTCCTCCTGCCCCTCGCCGGGCCGGCGAGGGGCAGGAGGAAACGCGAGCTGCGTGAATATCTGGGTTTCAAGACATTCCAGCCGGCCAATCTCGTTCACCCGCGACGCGAGGTCGCGGGGGTCCAAGCTCAACAACTACGACTTTGTCCCGTTCATTTTGTGTGTAATGGCCAGGACAAGCCCGCTGGCGGCCCTCGGGCGACATGGAACTCGATCAATATGGCGGACCGGAGCGGGATATCTTGAGACCGAATGTCATAATCTTCCTCGCCGACGATCTCGGCTACGATGATCTGAGCTGCTACGGCAGCCAGATCCACTCGACCCCGAACATCGACGCCCTGGCCGCCGGCGGCGTGCGGTTTACCGACTGCCATTCCAACGGGTGCATGTGCAGCCCGTCGCGAGCGGCGCTGCTCACCGGGCGCTACCAGCAGCGCTGCGGGCTGGAGGTCGTGCTCGGGCCGGATCCCGCGCAGAGCCCGGGCATGTCCGAGCACGAGCTGACCTTTGCGCACCTGTTCCGCGACGCCTGCTACGCCACGGGCATGTTCGGCAAATACCACACGGGACACATCCCGCACCAGTCGCCGCGGAAGATGGGGTTCGACGTCTTCCGCGGCCAGAATGGCGGCATGGATCACCATTCGCGCTTCAACCGCTGGGGCGAAGGCGTGTGGTACCACGACGAAGCCCTGGTCGAAGACGAAGAAGGATACTCGACCGAACTCATCGCCAACCATGCACTCGACTTCATCAGCGCCAACCGGAACCGGCCCTTCCTCTGCTACGTGGCCGACTGGATGGTGCATTTCCCCTGGCAGGGCCCCGGCGATCCGGTCGACTTCGAAAAGGGCGTGGACAACAGCGCGCCGGACAGGAAGTACGGCAGCGTACTCGATCGCAAGCGCGCCTATCGCG
>JABMSA010000740.1 GCA_013202185.1 Planctomycetota bacterium | reverse complement strand
CTTCTGGTGGGGGACTTCCCACGAGCAAATGTACACCGACTTTTGCCAGAGATTCGTAGATGGCAAAGCGGGCAGGCTGCTGGACGTAGGCTGCGGGCTGGGCTTCTTCCTGGAGAAGGTGTCGGGCTTCCCCCAGTGGGATGCGTTTGGATGCGAGGTCTCGCGCCCGGCAGTAGAGTTTGCTCGCACGAAACTCGGCCTTGCCAATATCATCTGCGGCCGGATTGAAAAGACGGACCTACCAGAAGGCAGCTTCGACATCATCACGCTGTGGGACGTTATCGAACACATTCCGCAACCGGATCAGTTCCTGTCGTGCCTTATGCCGCTGCTAAAAGATGACGGTTTTCTGTTCGCCCACACCCCGAACATCCGCATCCAACTGCCAAAAGCCAAGTTGAAAAAGCTGTTGAGTGGATCGAACCGGCGCCTGCACTACCTCGAAGCACGTGATCATGCGAACATCTACTCCCGCACTACGCTGGCAACCGTGCTCGAACGCAACGGCCTCCCTCACGTCAGGTTCATCCACCTCAGACCGATCTCCGGAATCGCAGGCAACTCGAGGTGGTTGCTACGGGGCATAAAGAACGCGTGGTTTCACTCCGCCATTCTGTTGGATCGCGCCACCTTCGGGCGCCTGTCCATAGACAACCTCTTCGTGATAGCCAAGAGGCGCGCGTTCTGACGTTCTCTCCGCAAGAGCGAATCACACCCCACATCAATAGCTTTGCATGTTTCAGCTTGAATCAAACACAGCAATAAACTACACTGAAGCACTCGAATCGCCTCATTGGCTTATGCGCAGGGAACTGATGTCATGCTTTCCGAGCGGGTTCAACGGCTGAAAGAACGTGCGATGGCGGACGGCGGCGCGGCGCGCGGAACGCCGGGCTACAGGGCTTATGCGCGCCTGTTGGCTTGCACCAGGTACGGCGCCGAAACGTGGGGGCAGCGCCGGGCCTTCATGCTCAAAGCACTCGCCGAGACCGCGCCAATATCGATAACGGGCGACGAGCTTCTCGTCGGCGAACACCTGTTCTGCGAAGGGACCCCTCAGCTTGACTCCTCGGGGTGGAATGACGCGGCCCGGAGCCAGCTCGATACCACTGACTTCGATGAGTGCACGAAGCAACAGATCGCCGATTTCCTGAAAACGGAGGATCAGCAGAAATCCGCGCCGTTCGCGGCCGTCGACGCGCGCTCGGCCGAGACGTTTGCCGAAGGCTGGGAGAAGGGCCTCTACTGGGCGAACGGCGTCACGCAGAATCATTCGGTCCGAGACTTCTCCAAGGTGATCAGGATAGGCTTTGGCGGCATCCGGGACGAAGTCCGGCAGTGCGTGCGCTCCTGTGACATCGCGGACCCCGACTTCGCGCGCAAGATGGCGTTCTGGCGCGCGGCGGAGGCGGTGTGCGACGCGGGGGGGATCCTGGGGCGGCGCTGCGCCGAGACGGCCGAAACGATGGCGAAAGAGTGCGATGATCCGCAGCGGAAGCGTGAGCTGATCGAGATTGCCAAAGTCTGCCGTCGGGTCCCGGAGCACGGCGCGCGGACCTTGCACGAGGCCGTGCAGGCGCTGTGGTTCACGCACGTCCTCACCTGTGCCGAAGATGGCATCAATGCAAACTCCATCGGCAGACTCGATCAGTACCTGTATCCGTACTACAAGTGCGACGTCGATGCCGGGGCGCTCGACTACGAGGGCGCCGTCGGGCTGATGGCCGAGCTTGCCTGCAAGCTGTATCGCGATTACGACGTGCAGCAGATCTGCCTCGCCGGCCAGACGCCCGACGGCGCCGACGCCGCCAACGATTTGACATACGCCGTCCTCGACGCCACCGAGCGGCTCGGGTTCATCCGCTGCATCTCCGTGCGGCTGCACAGCGGCAGCCCCCGCAAGCTGCTTCGCCAGTCTGCACGGATGCTTCTTCATGGCGGCGGCGTTCCGTTCTTCTTCCTCGACGAAGCCGTAGTGCCGGCGCTCGAAAGCTTCGGCGTGAGCCACGAGCATGCACTTGACTATGCGCCTATCGGCTGCGTGGAGATCACCATTCCGGGCAAAGCCGCGCCGCACCCGGTGTCGGCCGCGCTCAATGCCGCCAAGTGCCTGGAACTGGCGCTGTTCGACGGCATGGATCCGCGCACCGGCGAGCAGCTTGGGCCGCGCACCGGCACACTCGAAGATCACGCAACGTTCAACGATTTCGTTGCAGCCTACAAGCAACAGGTTGAGCACGTCGCACGGCTGATCGTCCACTGCTGCAATCGCGGTCAGCTCGTTCAGGTCGAGCGCGAGCCTCTGCCTCTGTATTCTACACTGACGGACGACTGCATCGCGCGCGGGCGGGACGTCCACGACGGCGGCGCGCTCTACAACTATCATTCGATCATGCTCTACGGCGTGCCGAACGTTGCCGATTCGCTTGTCGCGGTGAAGAAGGTGGTTTACGACGACAGCTTCGTTTCGGCCGGCGATCTGCTGGAAGCGCTCCGCACAAGCTTCGACGGGAACGAGCCGCTACGACAAGAGCTACTGCGCCAACCGAAGTACGGCAACGACCAGGCGGAGGCGGACGCGCTTGCGGCGGAAGCGGCCACGCACTTCTGCGATTGTCTGCGACAGTTCCGGGCGCCGTTCGGTGGCTTCTATGCCGTGCACCTCTTCACGTTTGTGTGGCACATCAGCCACGGCAAGCTGACGGGGGCCACGCCCGACGGGCGCCGCGCCGGCGAGCCACTGGCTTACAGTTTGTCGCCCCAGCAAGGCCGCGACACTACCAGCCTGACGGCCATGCTGAATTCGCTGGCGCGAATCCCGCACCACAAGGCAGCCGCCGGCTCGAGCGCCATCATCGAGCTCGATCAGTCCAGCTTCCACGGCGAGACCGGCGAGAAACTGCTGGCCGACATCATTCGCTCCGGCATCGACATGGGCATCGGCCAGATGCAATTCAACGTGACGGCCGCCGAGCGCCTGGTCAAAGCCCAGGAGGACCCGGAGCACTACGGCAACGTTCAAGTGCGCGTGTCGGGCTACAGCTCGAAGTTCAGCCTGCTGAGCAAGGAAATGCAGGATCACATTATTGCGAGGACCAAGCATCGGGAGTAGTTTGATGGATGCCGGCGCCGAAATTGGCTTCATGCTCGTTGTACCAAGAAAGTGCTTGCAAACGCTTCTAAGTTGTGATACACTTTTCCTCGGAGGTCTGACAATCGCACATCGGTCCCAACCCGAACGCAACCGGTCCGAATTCGGGTGTGTGTTGAACTTCATCGCAGAACTCGTTGATGTCGAGAATGCTTGCCGTACCTTTCTCTGTGCTGGGTGCCAGTCATGGTCGATAATGTAGATATGTCTTTGGTCGAGAACGCAATCTCTGGGATTATACTTACAGCCCAAACGTTCAATCCCTCCATATTCACAGAGACGTGGTTGGACCAGAACGACATCATCCCCGCGGATGATCTTGTTGGACTACGAATATTTTCTCCGGAGGTAGCACAGTTCCAGACTGCGGAGGTCCAGGTCCTGGTCATACCTCCCAAGATGCAGATTACATTTTCCATCCATGAAGTGCCTGGCGATCCAGAACTGCCTCGAAAGATCGCCGCGCAAACCGTGAAACTTCTCCCACACACACCTTATCAGGCGCTTGGGCTGAACTTCGATTATTTTGTCGCGCCTCCAGCAGATCATGACTTTGTCACATACAACCGCGCTGTCCTCGGAAGTGGCGACTACAAGCTGCTTGAGGAGTTCGCGTCGCAGGATGCCAAATTCGGCCGATACTTCTCCAAGGATCATGGCGAGGCCCGGTTAAAACTGGATATCAAGCCCGTGAAAGCAGGGCCAGGCAACAAGGACCTGCTTCAGTTCTCCTGCAACTTCCACCATGATGTTGCAGGGATTGATCCCTCCGAACGAGGAGAGAAGCTGATTGAGTTGATTGATACTTGGGTCTCCCTGCGGCAATATGCCCAAAGGCTCGTTGACCTTGGCGGCGAGTTATAGGAGAGAGTATGGCTGCCACCGCAAGAACACTGCCATCTGGACAACTCTCTGTAGCTCTGGTTCAACTGGAACCGGATGACGATGGAATCACTCAGGGGGCGGCCCCCCCGTGTTCGTTGGTATGGGAGTTGGCCGATCCATGGGCACGTGAGCCTGATCTGAACGGAATGAAGGATGTCATCCTGAGTTCCAGAAACGCGCCGCGTCGCCCGGGCAAAGCCTGCGTTTCAGTGCGCATCGAATGGCCTCAAAGGATCTTCCACCTCGAGGCTACCGAGTTTGATCTTGGCCCGGCGTTCGCTCCGCTAACAGAGGCGACGGCTGATTTCATCCGACAGCGAGAACTGCAACAAAGCATAGTGTGGCTGCAGACAGCAGCTCCAGGGTTTTTCCCGGGTGCAAGTTTTGAGATTGATCTCCTTCCGGCCGAGGATCCTGATAACGACCTGCTGGCTTTGAGGGTGTATAGTTCATTTGATACGGCCGATTTCCGCAAGCGCAGGCACCATCTCTCTGAAGCGATGTTGGAGGCTGACCACAAGGCCTTATACGAAATCCTCAGCGTTTTTCAGCGAAGAGTACACGGAAGTGGATGGCAAGCGTTTTCTTCATACAGCGCGCTTTCTGCAGAATAACGGCTCCGACGAAGCTGCCTACCGGACTGCCATAAGCCGAGCATATTATGCGTGTTTTCTCGAGGCGCGCAGAATCGCATTCAGCAATTGCAGCGTGGCCATGCGCACGAAAGATGGCATCACGAATGAGAAGGACATCCGCCACAAGTCTTTGCAGTACTACCTGAAGAATAGTCCAGACAAACCAGTACGGCAACTTGGCGAGGATTTGTCAGACCTGCAGGCCATCAGAATAGATGCAGATTACATAATGGCACTAGCCGTAAGAGCCGAGCATGCGCAAGACGCCATTGAGGATGCGGGGGCCTTTCTAGCCGAACTCGAAAAAGTCGGGCCTGGCCGGGTCGGTAAAGCCATGGAAGAATACATTGCTCGAATGTACCCCCTCGGTAGTTTTCTCCACTCTCAGTACTCCGCATCTCAGCTTGGCATTTCGAACTACAGCCAGCAAGCACAAGAATGCCGGGCACCGAAAAGCAGGTAAACAAATGATCCCCTGGATCATCCCACAAGATACCCCCGTCATCGCGCCCGGGCAGTTGCACAGTCCGTATG
>JABMSA010000739.1 GCA_013202185.1 Planctomycetota bacterium | reverse complement strand
CGTCGAGGCTGTTTGCTTCGACAAGCTCGCGGACGTCGTCCTTGCGTCGCATGGGGTGGGGCACGGGCCTGCGGTTTGTCTTGAGGAAATGCTCGACGAGCACGGGTAGGTCTTCCATGCGCTGTCGCAGAGGAGGCAGGTGGATCGAGAAGACGTTGAGCCTGAAGTAGAGGTCCTCGCGGAATGACCTGTCTTGCACGGCCTGGGCGAGGTCCTTGTTTGTGGCGGCGATGACGCGCACGTCGATCCGGACGGTTTTGGTGCCGCCTACGCGCTCGAACTCGCGCTCCTGTAGAACGCGGAGAATCTTTGCCTGGGTGGCCAGCGACATATCGCCGATTTCGTCGAGGAAGATTGTGCCGGTGTTGGCCAGCTCAAATTTGCCGGGCTTCATGCCGGCGGCGCCCGTGAAGTCACCCTTCTCGTGTCCGAACAGCTCGCTCTCGAGCAGGCCCTCGGGGATTGCCACGCAGTTGAGCTTGACAAACGGCTTGCCGCACCGGAGGCTGTGGCTGTGTACTGCCTGGGCCACCAGCTCCTTGCCGGTGCCGCTTTCGCCGCAGATCAGCACGGTGACGTCGGTGGTCATCACCTTGTTGATCAGGGCAAACACTTCCTGCATGGGGCCTGAGTTTCCGATGATGTTGTTGAAGGCGAAACGCTTGGTGAGGCGTTCTTCGAGGGCATGCACCTCGCGCTGGAGCTTGCGTTTCTCGAGCGCCCTCTGGACGACGATCTTCAGCTCCTCGATCTTGAACGGCTTCGTGAAGAAATCCGCACCGGCCTTCACGGCCTCCATGGCAAGCTGCTTCGAGCCATAGGCGGTCATGATGATCGGAACGATTTGCGGGTTCATCTGGCGGATTCTTGCGATCGCCTCGATGCCGCTGAGGCCGGGCAGGCGGACGTCGAGGATGGCAACGTCCAGTTCCTCCTGTGCGATGAGGTCGAGGGCCGACTCGGCGTCGGGTGCGACGAACACCTCGTAGCCTTGCTTTCGCATCGCTTCCGAGAGGAAGAGCCGCATGTTCTCTTCGTCGTCCACGACGAGAATTCGCTCGGAGAGTTTGGTTGGGTGGTCTATCACGCGAGGCCTATCTTGTGTGGCTGATGGCATTGTCTGCACCCTCGCTGTTTCGCACGACAGACTCGGCTGTCGGCAAATCTATTGTGAATGTTGTGCCTTCCTCCGGATCGCTGTCCACTTCGATATATCCGGAATGGCCTTTTACGATCTGATGGGCAATTGAAAGGCCCAGGCCCGTGCCGTCCTTCTTGAGAGTGAAGAAGGGCGCAAAGAGTTTCTTGCGCACGTCGGGCTCCACGTATGAGCCGCTGTTGGTGATGCTCGCGTAGGCCCGCATGTTGCCACGGCGTTCGTGCGTGCCCGTCTGGAGTGTTATCGTTCCGCCGTTGGGAGTGGCCTGGTAGGCATTGCGGACAACATTCAACAGCGCGCGCGACAGCCGTTCGCTGTCCGCCATGACGTCGGGGAGATTCGGTGCGTGATTGATCACGACTTCCACCTTCTTGTCGTTGAAATCGTGCTCGGCGAAAAGCGCCGATTCCATCAGCATATCGTTGAGCGAGCAACGCTCCAGGTTTGATATGGCCGGCTGCGCGAAACACAGCAGGTCTTCCACGAGATTGTTCATACGCTCGATCTGATTGATGAACGTCTCGGTGTAACGCATGTGCGGGTGCCCGGGCTCCAGGTCGTCCTGAATCAACTCGGCAAGGCCCAGCAGCGAGCCGAGCGGATTACGAAGCTCGTGTGCCAAGCCGGCCGAGAGGTAGCCGAGCGCGGCCATCTGCTCGGTGCGAAGTATCTGGTCGCGGATCTGTTTGATCTCCGCAAGGTTCTTGAATATCAGCACCACGCCCAGCGACGTGCCGCTCTCATCGCGAAGCTGCGAGATCGTCATGCCCACCGGGATGCGCTCGCGGCCGCAGGTGGTCATCACGGCCTCTTCGGAAGAAAACGTGGCCCCACGAGTGAGCGCCGCTTGGATCATCCGCACAACCTGGCCGGCGTCTCCGGCGTCCGGGATGATCCGTCGGTAGCTCTCGCCAACGGCCTCTTCCGACGCAAAGCCCAGCATGTTCTCGGCGACGCTGTTGAAGCTGGTGACCACGCCATCGCGCGAGATTGTGATCACCCCGCCTTCGAGGCTGTCGAGCGTGTACGATACCAGCTTGTTATTATCGACATCCGGGGCGGCTTTTCCGGCGTTCTTCGTTGACGACCCACGCTTAACGCTGATTGTGGCCATGTACTGTATCCCGCTATCCGAACAGCTTTGTTATTATTATCGGCAGAAAATCGCCCCGGCACAGCGGGGAATGTGATGACGACAGGGAAGACGGTAAGAGCAGGAAAAGGGGCACGGTTCGGTTGCCGTTTTTTACTTCCCGCTGTCCAATTCGGAGTTTTTACTTGACACCGGACACTTTGTGCGGTATTCTTGTAATAGGGGGAAGGTTTTTTCGCGCCGTTCCGAGAAGCGTGCGCTCTGGCGGGGCCGCGCTTCAATTCGTGATGCCCGTTTCTTCGGAGGATCACTGATGACCAGAGATCTCACCAGGACCAGAATCTTTGCCATCGTTCTTACAGCGTTCGCACTCACTGTTGTGTACGCAGGTGAGGCGTTGGCTGAAAGTGTGTGGTACGTCGACGACGACGACGCAGCCGACTTCAAGACAATCCAGGCCGCCCTCGACGCCGCCTCCGCCGGCGACACGATAATCGTTCGCGATGGTGTGTACACCGGCGACGGCAACCGAGATATTGACTTCGCCGGCAAAGCCGTGCACCTGCGCTCGGAGAACGGCCCGGAGAGTTGCATCATCGACGTGCAGGGCACTGAAGCAGAGCCGCACCGTGGCTTTCACTTCCGGAGCGGCGAGGATGAAAGGTCGGTGGTGGCTGCTTTCACCATCAGAGGCGGCTTCGCCGACGAGGGTGGTGCGATAAAGTGTGAGGGCGGCTCGCCCATGATCGCGAACAACGTGATCATCGCCAACTATGCAACGATTCGGGGAGGGGGCATAAGCTGCAACGGCTCGCGGCCGAAAATAACGAACAACACAATCGTGGGCAACCGAGCGGATCCCGCGCTTTCGGGCGGGCAAGCACCCGCACGGGCACACAACATAAAGGTGCTGTCCGACAAGGTCAGAGACGTCTCCACCCTGGAGGCGGCGCTGGCGTCGGTCATCGAGCCGGAGATGAGCAACGAGGAGAAGGCCATTGCCATCTGGTGGCTGGTGGTTGCTTTCCGGCACCAGGATTCGCCGCCGGACGAAATGCTGAGCCTTCAGTCTTACACCTCTGATGCGGTCAAGATTTTCAACGCCTATGGCTACACGTTCTGCAGCTCCACGGCCAGCGTGGTGGTGGAACTGGCCGGCCTGGTCCCGGGCTTCGAAGGCCGGACGATCAGCGTAGTTGGTCATGTGCTCAGCGAAATCCGTTATGACGGCTCTTGGCACGCGTTCGACGCATCGTTGATATGCCACTTTCGTAACGAAGATGGCTCTGTGGCATCGGTGCTGCAGATCATCGACGCAGTACAAACCTGGATGCAGGACCACCCGGATCAGGCGGGACAGGATTACCCGCTTCGCAATCTGCCGAAGGATCAATGGCCGCCGATGTTCGGCAACTCCCCCTTCTTTGATGAAAATGGCTGGCTGCCGGCCAACACGCATGCCATAGACGGAGAGTGGGGGATTATTGTGAAGTACTCCGGCGATGGGTATATTGACGACTTCGAGCCGTCGGCCCCCCGGGGTCACCAGTGTCTGACGACTCTGCGCAAGAATGAGAGCCTGGCGCGACAATGGTCCAACCAGGGCAAATTCGTCAACATGGATGGCACGCGCAGCCAGCCGATGTGTCTGGCTCTGGATATGGACAACTACTGGATGCGGTATGCACGGGATTACGGCGACCGCAACAACGGCCGGGTGGGAAGCGGGCTGCTGATCTATGAGCCGGACTTCAGCGACGGCTCCTACCGTGACGGGATGGAGCTTGAAGAGAATCTGACGTGGAGCACTGACGCGCAACGGCCCGGGTTGAAACTGATAGACGAAGCCCGGCCGGGCGTTGTGGTGCTGAAAATGCAGTGCCCGTATCCGTTTCTGGAGGGGAGCATTTCCGGGAGATTGGCGGGGGGCCAGCTTGCAGTATCTTACTCCACCAACAACGGCCTGGACTTCGCGCCGCTTTCCACCATAACAACGGCAGGCGAGTTCTCGATTCCTCTGGGAGCCGAGATTATCCGACGCTACTGTTATCACCTGCGGTTGGAACTTTCGGGCGCTGACGCACGGCTGGAGGGCCTCAGGATCGAAAGCGAAGTGCAATGCTCACAGCGCGCCCTACCCACACTGGCCCGGGGTGACAACACCATCACGGTCACGGCCGGGCCGCCTGTATCCACGGTCACCCTGGAGGGGCGCCTGGCCACGGATGCCGTTCCGCGCAACGCGCTCTACTCCGACTTCCACCCCACCGTCGAGAATCTCCAGGTGCCGGCTGGTGCAGAGCCTACTTCTCTGGGTACGCCCGGCACGCTCACCTTTCCGGTGCAATGCCCCGGGGATATCCGGAAGATCCGCTTCGGCGGCCAGACTCGCGCCCACGGCCCGCAGGACAAGGTCCGGTACCTCGTTTCCTGCGACGACGGAGAATCCTGGGAACTTGTGTGGGAGAACCATGAAAGTTATCGCAATCTCACGCACTACGTGGAGTTCGACGCCGTTCCGGCCGGTACGCGGCAGGTGCTGGTGCGATATGAACTCACTGAAGAGGCAGCGACTCGTCTATTCCACTTTCGAATCGATGTGGACTACGTTGACGGGCCGCAGGCTCTGCATCCATTCAAGGTGGTCTATTCGTGGACCGAGGGCGGCGAGCCCAAGTGGCACGAGCAGGTGATCGCCGCCGTTCCCGCGACCTATCACATCACGGTGGAAGGCGAACCGGAGATGGAGTCGATAGCTCTGGCCACGGTGTCGGACGGCTTCGGCGGCGGCATAGCTTGCGCGGGAAGCTCATGCCGGCCGGCGGTGACCGATTGTATCCTCTGGAACAATGATGCCGGCAGCGGCGCCCAGATCGCCGTGGGGTCGGGCTCACAGCTCACGGTAGCGTATAGCGACATCGAAGGCGGGGCCGCCGGAGTGCATGCTGCGCCCGGCGCTGATGTGCAGTGGGGGGCCGGCAACATCGATGCCGATCCCCTTTTCGCCCAGCCAGCCAACGGTGCCGGCATTGATGATGGCTTGGGCGGCGTGACAAGTGCGGAGATCGCGGATTTCATGGACGGCGCGCTGAGCCCGGCGATGGCAAGACTCGTCGAAGGCGTGCCGGCCGACCATATCTTTTTCATTGACAGCGAGAACGGCAACGACCTTAACGACGGACACTCCCCAGACGAGGCAGTTAAGACTTTCGAGGAGGTCTTCCATCATGGAGTTTATGATGAGAGAGTTGCTGCCATACCTGAGCAGGAGACAGTTGTTGTTTTTGTTCTGGGCGAGAAACTCAGCAACATCAGCGGCGGGACAATCCGCCGGCCCAACGTCAAGTTTGTAGGGGTGGACTATCCGAAACTCTATGTGGAGGTGATCGACGGCGAGTGCCAGGGTGCATGCACCCTCACGCCATATCGGGAGAATATTGAGATCTGTGGTTTCAGGATCGAGCATCTCTGCGGAAACGGTATCGACGTCATGGCCGACAACTGCTGGGTGCACCATAACCGTTTTCAGGGGGCAATCCTTGCAGGAGGAGACGTGACCATCGGCGCTTACGACGATATCGTGAGCGGTTGCGTAGTAGAGCACAACGTGTTCAGCGGCGAGCCCGCCAATCCACACAGCATTCGGATCTTGCGTCGCGCTCGGCGGGCCGTGGTGCGGTATAATAAGTTCTACGGGTCGGAAACGTTCGTATGGTTTAAGGGCGGCACGGATTGCTCCTCGCAGGAGAATGAGTTCTTCGATCACGACACCAGCGAAGGCCGAAAGCCAGTATCATTTCAGTCGGAGGCGGTCCGTTGCTTTTCGCTTAATGATCACCTGGAGGGAGAACCGCTCGGGCCATCCGATTACTACATTGATGAAAACGCAACGGATTGCTTCGTGCTGAGTAAGCCCGACGGGGGCGGCGACTACCACCTCAAATCCCAATACGGCCGCTGGGACCCCGCCGCCCAGGCCGGCGAGGGTGGGTGGGTGTTCGACAACGTAACCAGCCCGTGCATAGATGCCGGAGACCCGGCGAGCGATTATGACAACGAGCCGATGCCGAATTTTGGTCGCGTCAACATCGGCGCCTACGGCAATACCGACCGGGCTTCACGATCCGGCCCGCGGTGGAACATCCCCGGCGACGTAAACGGCGACTGCGTCGTCAACGTACTCGATATGCTCTTTGTCAGAAACACATTCTTGCACGACAAAGCAACCGCGGATAACTGGAAGGCGGATGTGAATTCCGACGGCCAGATCGATGTCATCGATATGCTCATCGTGCGAGACAGTCTGAAAGAAGAGTGCGAATGAGATCGCGGAAGGAAGAGGTCATCAGATATTTATCCGCAGATTTCGCAGATTATTATAGAT
>JABMSA010000738.1 GCA_013202185.1 Planctomycetota bacterium | reverse complement strand
GTCCCTGCGCGAGATCGAGACGAAGCACCTTGACCATTTGCGTTGCAGTGTTGCCCCGGGCGCCGGCGGAGGTCATCGCCAGCGCCGTCGAGATGCTGAACGGCGAGAGGAACAGGTTGCCGTCGGTGTCCTTGAGCTTTGCGTAGAGATCAAAGGCGAAGGCGTTATTGCCTTCCACCACGGCGCGCCTGTCTGCTTCTTTGTCCTTTGGCCTCATGTGCTTCTGAAACAGGTCGTAGAACGGCTTTGGCATCTTGTAGTGTTTCACGCCATCACTTGTGCGAATGTCGAGACAATGATCGCATATGGAAGCAGACAGTTTCTCCTCGCCTTTCTCGAACACAACTTGTTCAAAATGTGCACACGCGCATATCTCCTTTGGAACGAGTGCTATCGCCGACAGGAATGCCTGCACCTCGTCAGGCGCGTCGACAGTCACTTTGTCCTCGCCTCTCGTCAGAACAATGCGCTGAGCATCCTCGAGCAGATCTCCCTTGTCAGCGATCTCTTGCGCGACAACCCAGCCCACCGCAAGCGCAGCCACCACAACGGCTGCGATCTTCACCTTGCCCGCTGTCGTCATCGCGCCGGCCACCACACCGGTACCCGTCCAACTGGCCGTCGCGTCCGAGTTCACGCCTGCGACGGCTATCTTACCCAGGGCGGCCGTCAGGGAGGCCGGCGCCGCAAACGCCGCATGCTCGGTGATCAGTGATGCCAGCAGCGCGCCGGATACGATCACACCGGCTCTCTTGAGCGTCTTGCGGACCTCCTCGATGCCCGAGTCAGCCCTGCGCGACACCGTGGCCGGAGACACGCCAAGTTGCCGGGCGATTTCGGTTTGTGTGCGGCGTTGCAGAAAATGCTCGACGACAACAACGCGGAGGTCATCGGGCAGTTCCTCCAGCGCCTTGTCGAGGCGAGGGGATACGTTGTGCCACCTGTTGTCATTATTGGCTGATGAATTCATTCGGCTGCTTGCGTGCTCTTTATCTTTGCGAAGCGCCCGGCGCCGCACTGCGTCGATGGAAATACCCGTGGCGCAGTCATGCAGCCAGCCGGCGAGCGAGGATCGGACGGTATCCGCTTTTTGCAGGAGCTTCATGAAGCACTCCTGGGCGGCGTCTTCGGCGCCAACGGGGTCATCCAGCACACGGACGCACGTGCCGTATACAAAATCCCGGTAACGCGCGACGATTTGCGAGAAGGCATCGGCGTCGTGGGTTTGTGTGAATCGCTGCAGCAGCTCGAGGTCGGTATCTTTCATCCTGCGCTCTCCCAGTCTTCCCTTTCGGACTGCCTCGCTCTCCAACTATAGGTCGAACGGCATCTGTATATTTTGCATGAAAAATGCCAGGAGTGCAGGGGCCGCCATCCTTGGAGCCTACCAGACCGCAAGCAAACACTCCGGAGAGTCCAAGGCCGGCCGTCCCTCTCGAGAACTCCGTCCTTGTTGATTCCACAGCACTTACGTTCCTTGTTCACTCATCCCTGACCGTCTGTCGTCGCCCTGGTTGCGATTTCCTGCGGGCCGGTGTTCGGCGAGTGTGCTCCGCAGCTTTCGGCGGACTCGGAGGTCCGTTCAAGGTCACGGCTGCTTTGTGGCAGCCGCACTGCGAAGCCGACCTACTCGCAGAGCAGGCGCCCCCACGCAGACCGACGCCCTCAAGTTAATGCCATTGTCCCCTACGATCAGCCCCACGGTTTCCGGCTACTTGTGCACGCCCACCATATCGCCGGCCTTGAGGGTTGTGTCTGGGGCTACCTCCACGAGCCTGGCGGTGGCTGTGCCATGAGCAAGCACGGCTATCTCCACCGTGGCCACTGCCTTGTCGTTGCGTTTCAGGTCTACCTTCTGCCCGATGCTCAGGCCCGAGTTGGCGTTGACGGTGAAGGTGACGGATTGCTGGTCCTCTTTGAAGAGCACGATCTGGCTGGCGAAAGACGTGGGCTCGGCGGGGATCTCGATTACCTCGGGCGGGTCGGCGTTGTCGATCTTCTCGCGCTCGACCTCAGTCAGCTTCGCCATGCCCTCGGCGTTCCACCACTCTTGCCACTTGCGGCCGTCCATGCCGAAATCGTTGCCGGTGAGCTTCACGAGGGCCTTCCGGGCAACCTGGTTCACGGGGATCATCGTGTGGTCGAGGTTGTTGACGAGGGCCGGTACGGCGCGAACGTCGCCGATTTGCTCCAGCGCATTTGCCGCGCACACCCGGAGGTACCAGTCGCGGGCATCCATTGCGGCTATCAGCGCATCAACCGCTGCTTTGGCCCTGAGTTCTCCGAGCTTCTTTGCGGCGCTTGTTCTCACGTGGTGGGCGGCATCGCGGTCGCTGAGTTGGGCGATGCACTTGGCGACTCTCGGGTCGCCGTCGTCAGGGGGCGCGCCTTGGTCGGGCTGTGGTTCGGCGGGAGGGGCATCCGCGTCCGGCTCGGGCTGCTTGTCGGGCATGCCGGCCAGTGCGGTAACGCGTATCTCCGCATCCCTTACCATGTCGGGCATGCCGTATACGATTATCTGGCGGTAGACCTTCCTGGCGTCTTCGATGCGTCCTTCGCGGACCATTCTTCTTGCCCTTGCGACGTCGAGTGTGTGGAAGTCGCCGGTCAGCTTGTGGATCTTGCGCCTCATCAGCTCGCGGTCGGCCTGCCAAAGGGGCTCGCGGATGTCGGGCCGGCTCTCGAGCATGGCGATCGCCTTGGAAAAGCGGTTCTCTGCGACCAGCTTTTCTGTTTCCTTCTTGAGTTCGGCCACTATCGCCCCGATGTCCAGGCCCGGAGGTGCGATGTCGGCGTCTGCTGCCGCGGGCGTCTCGTCGGGCAGCCCCGATTCATCGGGCGGCGGGTCATCGTTGGTCGCCTCTTGCGGAGCGGCTGTGCCGTCGTCGGGCGTTATTGCGTTCACCGGCTCAACGGGCGGCTTCGTGGGCTGTGTGTCGTCCTCGAGGTTTGTTCTGTCGCTGATGATTGCGTCGAGCGTGGGCGTGTCGTCTTTGTTTTCCGCGGGTGGGGCGGCCGTTACCGCGCGCTTCTCGAGTTCGTCGAGCCGGTGCTCGAGGAGGTACGT
>JABMSA010000737.1 GCA_013202185.1 Planctomycetota bacterium | reverse complement strand
CGCCTGATGCGTTCTGATCCACCCCCGTATCACCCGCTTGCTCCATCATAGATCTGGTGCACGAGCACGTCATGGGCACCGATGACCACGCTTTCCCGGTGATGGATGATGGTCGTCTGGTCGGGCTGGTGACGCTGGACGACGTGCGCCAGGTATCACGTGACAAGTGGAACACTACCACCGTCCGCGAGATCATGACGCCGGCTGACCAACTGCTTGCCACGAACCTTGAGGAAGACGCGGCCGAGGTGTTGAACAAGCTAAGGCGGCGCGACGTGCGCCAGTTGCCCATCCTGCGCGAAGGGAATTTGGCCGGCTTGGTAGGCCGCCGGGACATCAGCAGGTGGCTACAGTTGGAGGCAGAGGGGATATAGGAGATGCCGGTCACACATTGCACGCTTATCTATACGACGGCATCGAAGAATAGGCTACCAGGTAGAGCATGTCTATCCAAGGCAAGCATAAACTCTCGAAAGGGGGAAAAATGTCTGAAGCAAAACATGGAGATACCGTCAAAGCTCATTACACAGGCAAACTGAAGGACGGCACGGTATTCGATACATCCATTAACCGCCATCCTCTGCAATTTACCATAGGCGAGGGCCAGATAATCCCGGGTTTTGAACAAGCTGTGGTTGGGATGCGCCCTGGCCAATCGAAGACCGTCCAAGTTCCAACAGACAAAGCATATGGTCCGCACCGTGAGGACATGGTGGTGACGGTAGATCATAGCCAATTTCCAGAGAGCCTGGAACCAGAAGTGGGCCAGACGCTGGAGATAACTGGCTCAGATGGCCTACGAGCAGTGGCCACGGTGGCCGATGTCTCGGAAACGGGAGTGACGTTCGATATCAACCACCCTTTGGCCGGGAAAGAGCTCATTCTTGATATACAACTGATCGAGATCATCTAATCACTTCGTCTACAGCACAAGTAAGCTGGACTTTGTCCATTTGTAGTTAACATAAAGACAGAGTAGACTATGGCATCTCGTGGCACGAGGAGGGCCAATGCCTACCCTGTCTGACGAATATCTTACACTGATTGCGATGTTTGCGCCAGTCTTTTCTCGACGCATTTGGCAGCATGTGCAAGTTTTGGTAATCGGCGCGATTCTGGCTCCAGGCAAGGGCACGGTGACGTCGGTGCTGAGCGTAATGGGATTGAGCCAGGAAGAACACTTTCAGAACTACCACCGGGTGCTCAATCGTGCCATATGGTCGAGTCTGGAAGTGAGCCGAGTGTTGTTGGGAGTACTGGTGAGAACCTTTGCGGTGACGGGTCCGGTGGTGATGGGACTGGACGACACGCTTGAACGACGGCGTGGGGCGAAGATCAAAGCCAAAGGCATCTATCGGGACGCGGTACGTTCCAGTCATAGTCATTTTGTCAAGGCCAGTGGGCTGAGGTGGTTGAGTCTGATGCTGCTGGTGCCTATTCCCTGGGCTGGAAGAGTGTGGGCATTGCCATTCCTGACAGCGCTGGCGCCATCGGAACGCTATTACCAAAGCCGAGTTCGGGGACACAAGAAGTTGACCGATTGGGGTCGACAACTGTTGCTGCAAGTCCGGCGTTGGTTGCCCGAACGGCGTCTGGTGGTTGTGGCCGACGGCAGTTTTGCTGTGTTGGGGTTGTTGTGGCGTATGACCCAGTTGGCAAACCCAATCTGCATGGTGACCCGCTTCCGGTTGGATGCGGCATTGTATGAACCCGCGCCACCTTGCAAGCCAGGCCAGAGGGGGCGAAAACGATTGAAAGGGGATCGCCTGCCATCTCTCCAACAGGTATTGGAAGACGCCAGCACGGTTTGGACCAGGGTACGGATCAGCAATTGGTATGGTGAAAGGAGGCGGCTGATTGAAATCACTTCGGCTACTGCGGTTTGGTACCATGCTGGCAAGCCTGCCTTGCCCATCCGTTGGGTGCTGATCCGTGACCCTCAGGCCAAGTTCAGGTCGCGATCTTTGTTGTGCACCGACCTGAGCGTTGACCCAGTGCAAATCGTGAAGTGGTTCGCCAGGCGCTGGCAAGTTGAAGTTACCTTCCAGGAAGTACGCACCCATCTGGGGGTGGAGAGCCAACGCCAATGGTCGGATCTGGCCATCGCCCGTACCACGCCCGCCTTGCTGGGATTGTTCTCGCTGATCACATTGATGGCTGATCGTGCTGCTCAACGCGACGTACTCCCTGTTCGTCGGACTGCCTGGTATGCCAAGCCCAAACCAACTTTTTCGGATGCCATTGCGGTGGTACGCTCTCAAATGTGGCGCCATTTGTATTTCCAGATGTCACCCGCAGCCGCAGATGTGCAAAAAATACCGTCCGAAATCTTGACCCGTTTCACGCATGCCTTGTGTTATGCGACCTGACAGCCTGAAACCGCACATAATCTTAAGAATTTGCGCACAATCACCGGCAGTCCGATGGCTTCCGGAGGTTCATCGATTTCACCATTGGCCAACGTCCAGCTAAGAGCCTCG
>JABMSA010000736.1 GCA_013202185.1 Planctomycetota bacterium | reverse complement strand
GTCGCATCGGTACGATGAATGCTACATGACGGTGACGCCGGCGCATCGGCGCTGCATCGCCGCGGTACTGCGCCTGTACCGCCAGCGCATCGGCGCTGCACGAGCTCTGCGTCGCATCGGTACGATGAATGCTACATGACGGTGACGCCGGCGCATCGGCGCTGCATCGTCGCTGTACTGCGCTGCATCGCGGGCGCACTTTGTCCGGTCATGCGGACTTTTAACTTGCTCGATCGGAAGTCCGGATGCCCGGACTTTTCGGCGACGATGCGCCGCCGCGCAATGATGCCACGTTTCCACGTGAAACATCTCGCGCTTCCAAGTCTCAAGCAGAATCTGTACGGTTTACCGGAAAAAATCGTTTTATTGTTGAAAAAAAGCATCAACACACGTACACTATCGCATGCAATTCGATAAGGAAAGGCCCTCGAGGTCCGCAAACCATGAAGGTGATAGCAATCGCAAACCAGAAAGGCGGCGTGGCCAAGACCACTACATGTGTCAATCTCGCTTCAGAATTCGCCGCCGAAAACAGGGTGCTCCTCATCGATCTCGACGCACAGGCCTCCGCAACGTGCTCGGTGCTCGGCAACGTCGAACACGAACGATCCACGTACGACGTAATGGCCGGGCCGACGCCGCTCGCTGAGGTCGTCCAACATTCCGATGCGTTTGGATTCGACATCGCACCTGGCGACATCCTCCTCTCCGGCATCGAGCTGCAGGTTGCACAGCTCATGGGCCGCGAGAAGATCCTCAGCCGAAAACTCAGCGACATTGACTACGACATCGTCTTCATCGATACGCCCCCGAGCCTTGGGCTGCTCACCGTTAACGCACTCACAGCAGCCGATACCGTGCTGGTGACGATCTGCCCCGAGTACTTCTCGCTGCGCGGAATCGCGCTCCTCGAGCGCACCGTCGACAGCGTTCGCGAGCAGCTCGATTCCACCGTGCACATCGGAGGGGTGCTCATCACCCGATACCAGAACCGCGTTGTCACACGCGAGGCCGAGAAGATCATAAGGGATTACTTCGGCGACCGGGTATTCAACACGGTCGTCGGCGAGAACATACGGCTGGAAGAGGCCCACAACGCCCATCTGCCCGTCGGCAAGTACGATCCCGGCAGCAAAGGCGCACAGGCATACCGCGAAGTCGCCCGCGAAATACTGAATGGACATCCATTGTGGGGCACACAACCCGAGGCGACCCCGCAAGCCTGCGAACTGCCAGCCGACCAACCACCCACGGATCAAGGGGACTGAGATTATGGCAAGAGCAGTAATCGACAATCCGCTCTTCAAGAAGACGGAAACGGGCGATTTCGGCGCGATGCAACTCCCGCTCACGGCCATCCAGCCGTCGCCCCATCAGACCAGGCAATCGTTTTCCGACGACGCCATCGCCGAGCTGGCCAGCAGCATCAACACAATCGGGCTGCTGCAGCCCATCAAGGTCGCCAAGCTCGGCGAAACATACCAGCTAGTCTACGGCGAACGCCGCCTGCGGGCCCTCAAGACGCTCGGCATGAAGGAGCTGATCTGGGACAGCCGCACACAGCTCGCGTGCATCCCCGAGAAAGAAGGGGCCGACGCCGCCGTCCAGACCCTCACCGAGAACATCCTCCGCGAGAACCTCTCGGCAATCGAAGAAGCCGACGCCTACGTGCACATCAAGACCAGGAGAGGTTTCAATAAACAGCAGCAGCTCGCCGATTACATGGGCATCGACAAGCGCCGCATCAGCGAAAAACTCAAGCTGCTGGAGCTGTCCGACGCGATCAAAAACGAGCTGATAAACAAGGCCGGGCTGGTAACGGCCAGCCACGCACGCGAACTGATGAAACTCGAAAGCGAAGAACTCCAGCTCGAGGTCCTGATGCGCGTCGCCGACCAGCACCTCAGCGTCAAGGAAACAGCCAGGCTCGTAAACGACCTTCGCCGCAAAGCGCAGGATCTCGACGCCCTCGACCGCACCGAATTCCGGCTGCGGATCGAGCAGAAAAAAATCATTCGCCGCTTCGAACAGCTCTGCCGGCAGTTGATCCGGGCCGCAGATGTCGTAGAAACCGCCGACGGACGGCTCAAGACCGCGTTCCTCGATGCATTCGCCGGCGGCGACAGCGTTGTTGCACAGCTCGAGGAAAAGCTGCGGGCCATGCGCCTTGGCAGCAACACGACAGAAGAAGAAACAGAATGATCCGCAGACGTAGAGACGAGCCGCTGGCTCGTCTCAGACTCCTGACAATCTGCGGATAAACATCTTTTGAAGACCGGGCGACTGCAAAAAGGCCCCAATGACCGGGCTTTTCCCTTCACGGACGATTCCTCGAGGCGTTTTTCGGGAATCGAACACAATGGCGGAAAACAGAAAGCAAAGCGTTCTCTTCATCGAGAACAAAGACGCGCACTTCGAAATACTCGCTCGCATGCTCAAGGAGAGCGGATACGCGGTCGACACCCTGGCCG
>JABMSA010000735.1 GCA_013202185.1 Planctomycetota bacterium | reverse complement strand
TCCCAGTCTTCCTCGCTCATGTCTTCGGCCTCGCTCCAACGAGTCGTGCCCGCGTTGTTCAACAGGATATCGAGACCTCCAAGCCCCGAAACCGCTTGACCGAAGGCGCGCCTCAATTGATCGCGCTGGGCAAGATCGGCCTGAACCGAGGCGACACGTGGGCCTTCGGACCCCATCTTGTCGGCCACATCGTGAATGTTGTCGACAATGTCTATTAGAGCCAACTCGACGCCTGCATCGTGCAACCCTTGGGCCATGCCCCGACCAAGTCCTCGCGCAGCGCCGGTGACGATTGCTTTCTTGCCCTCAACGGAAAACAGATCAGTCACTTTGTCACCTCCAAGCGGTTGTGTCACTTATAGCCGACTGGCCTTGGTATGCAGATGTGGCCGAGGCGATGTCAGTCGACGGTACAGTCCAGGTGGATCTTGACGAGATCTGGCCGACCTTGAGCCACCAGGGTTAGTGCCTCAGGCCCCATCGAAAGTGGAAAGGTATGCGTATTCAGGGGCATAACTCTTATTTCCCCCTGGCGTACCATATCAATCGCTTCGTCAAAGACAGTTGGGCCGCCCAGCGAACCAATCACCGTCAGTTCTTTGGGCATGATGGTGTTGAGGTCGATCGTCTGCAACTCACCCTCAAAAACGCCGGTGACGACGACCAGAGCACGAGGTGCAGCAGCTCGGAGAGCCATGGTCAACACCTCTGGTGCACCAGATGCCTCAATGACCACGTTGAACCCTTCACCATCTGCTGCTTCGTTGATCGCATCCATCAAGGGTTGCTCCCGAAGGTTGATGACCTTGTCTGCACCCATATCCTTCGCCAGGTTGAGCTTAAAGGGTTGGCGCCCAACGGCCACAACAAGATCAGCGCCAAATGTCTTTGCCATTTGCGTTGCCATCAGCCCAACTGCACCAGTGCCGAAAACTGCAACCCGCGAGCCAGAGCCAATGGTTGCCCGCCGGGCGATCCATATTCCAACAGTTGCTGGTTCAACCAGCGCACCTTCCTGAAATGAAAGATCATACAGGTGATGGGCATGTTGGTAAGGCACGCACATGTACTCAGCGTAGGCGCCATCGCGACTGAATACACCTGTTTCCACGCGGTCGGGGCAAATATTGTGCAGCCCTTGTTGACACAGTGAGCAACGCTCACAGCCCATGCCACACTCGCCGGTGACACGCTCACCGACTTCAAAGCCCTCTACCTGGGCTCCAACCTCTACCACCTCCCCGGCCCATTCGTGCCCGGGGATGATTGGAAGCGAAGCTCCCCCGGTGCGGTATACTCCCAATTCCTGACGGAATACCGCCACATCGCTGTGGCAAACACCCACCCGCCTCACCCGTACCAGTAGCTCATCAGCTTCAGGCACGGGAACGGGTACGTCAGTGTAGATGGCCTTCTCGTAGCCGATGACTTGTACGGCTTTCACACTGAGTTGCTCCGCTTGCTCCAGGTCTCTTCAATCGCGCCGATAGCGCCTGGTACTGGGCCGCCACAAGGAGTCGAGTCGCTACCCAAGACCAACGGCCTTCCCGGTTTGGAGATCAAAGAACCGCATGAACTCAGGGTCCAGTTTCAAATGGACACGTTCACGTCGTTGCACACGAGCACTGAGTGGAGCCACGACCTGCAACCGTTCATCATCTACATCAATTGACACAATACAGAAGTCTTGCAGGGTTTCGACCACAAACACTTCGCCCGCTAGATCGTACGGTTCGTCAGGATCCAGGCGAAGGTTGACATAGAAGGGCCTGATTCCCATCTTGATCTCCGATGGCAAGCTATCGCCCCGCGACTGTAGCGATTCAGGCAAGGGAATGAGATGGCCTCTGAAGCGAAGACTCAAGGTGCCATTGGATTGAACCAGCGAGCCCTCCAAGAAATTGATAGGCGGCTCGCCCACAAAGCCGGCCACGAAATCATCCGCAGGATCATTGAATACCTCATCCGGCGTGCCAATCTGACGAATAAGCCCTTCGTGCATCACCACGATGCGATCCGCCATTGCCATCGCTTCTTCCTGGTCGTGAGTGACATAGATCATCGTGTACTGCAGTTCAAGATGAAGATGCCTAATGAACTGGCGCATGCGGTGGCGTTGGCGCGTATCCAGGTGGGAGATTGGCTCGTCGAGCAGGAACACGGCTGGCTCGCGTACCAGCGCCCTGGCCAGACCGATCCGTTGCGCTTGGCCACCGCTCAACTCGCCTGGCATACGATCCAGCAGATCGGTGAGTTCCATCGTGTGGCTGATCTCGCGAACCTTCTCATCCACTCGCTCCGACTTCCATTTAGCTGATCGGAGGGGGAAAGCGATGTTTTCATAGACTGTCAAGGTAGGGTAAAGAGCGTAGGTTTCAAATGCCATCGCAACGTTACGGTCCCGTGCCCGTACGGCATTCACCAACTTGTCGTCATAATAAATGCCACCGTCACTGGTTTCCTCCAGTCCAGCGATCATCCGCATTGTCGAAGATTTGCCACAACCAGATGGCCCCAGTATCGCCAGGAATTCGCCGTCCTCTACTTGGAAGGAAATCCCACGCACTGCCTCTACCGCCCCGTAGTGCTTGACCAGGTTTTCAAGCGTAATAGACGCCACTTGAATTGCTCCTCTCTTTCGCGTGTAATGTGCTTCCTACCCGTTTCGCAGGCGAGAAGGGTGAAATACTGCCTTACCATTGTGGAAGAGGTGAACATGGTCACAATCCAAAGAGAGCCAGACGTTCTCCTTCGGGCTGGGTCGCACGTTTGAACCCACCAAAGCCCGAAGCAGGCCATCGCCTACTTTGACGGAGACTACGTTGCAGTAGCCCAAGTGTTCCACCACGTATACCTCACCAGGAGTCTGATGTTCTTCATCTTGTTGGCTAGACACGGTTATCTCCGAGGCTCGCACGCCCAGGCGATATCTGGTTGTGTCACCATCAAGACTCTGAGCCAATTGTGGAGATACCGGCAACTGTAAGACAGTGCCTTGTGGCCTAAGATAGAGATGACCCTCTTCTTGGATTGGCTCGGTATCCAGGAAGCTCATCGGTGGTTCCCCCACGAAAGCAGCCACAAAAGCATTCTGGGGCTGACGATAGACCTCTTCGGGCGTCCCGATTTGCTCGATGACACCGCTTCTCAGGATGACTATCCGGTCTCCCAGGGCCAAGGCCTCCCGCGAGGAGGTGGTTACCAGCGCCATCGTCGAATGCTGTTCATCCGCCATGGCCTTCAGTTCCCCTCTCATACGGTTGCGTAGCTTGGCATCCAGGTGGCCGATAGGCTCGTCCAACAGGTAGATGGAAGCCGGTCGGATGATGGCACGACCCAATGCTACGCGTTGCCGCTGACCGCCACTCAGAAAGCCGGGGCGCCGATCCAGCAATTCATCGATCTGCAACATATGGGCGATCCTGTGTACTTGTTGGTCGATCTCCTGCTTGGACAGTCCTCTTGCACGTAACGGAAAGGCCAGGTTATCATACACGCGGATGTGGGAATACAACGCGTAGTTCTCAAATGCCATCGCCATATTCCGGTTCTCTGGAGCAACGTCCACGATCGACTCATCATCTTGCAGAATATCGCCGGTGGTCGGTTTTGTGACGCCAGCGATCAAACGAAGAGTCGTTGTCTTGCCGGCACCTGCAGGGCCATAGATCACCAGGAGTTCCTGGTCGCGAATCTCAAGGCTCAGATTTCGCACCGCCAGGGTCGTCAGGCCAAATCTCTTGGTGACATTGCGTAGCTCAATCATTCCACCCCCTCCTGAAACTGCAGATTGGCCGCTTCGATCTGAGCTTCAGCTTCGAGCAGCTTTCGGCGAACGCGTCTCCAGCCCAGAATGAATCGGGCCACGGCCGCCGCAAGTGCCACCACAATCATCACCATCACCGATACCTCTTGGGATGAAAACAGTGGCTCTAGGAAACGCAACCATACGATGCCAACGCCAACAAAGATGATGAAGGCATTGAATAGTAGGTCCCAGATCTGTCCAACGGTCATGAGTGTTCTCCTTGATTTCTAGCCACGCACTGCACCAAACGTGAGGCCTCGGACCATATATCGTTGCAAGAGCAACACAAAGATGATCATCGGCAGCACGCTGATGGTTGCTGCTGCCGCCACCGGTCCCCACAGAATGCCTCTCAGTGTGAAGAAAGACTCGACCCCAACTGTGATCGTCCGGGCGGCATCCCGTGTGAGAATATAGGCAAACAGGAACTCATTCCAGGAGAAGATCAGGCAAAACACAGCCGTGACGGCAATGCCCGGTGTCGCCAATGGGAACACGACTTTGGCCAATACTTGCAGGCGACTATAGCCGTCTAGCCGGGCTGAGTCTTCCAGTTCCCGTGAGATGTCCTGGAAAAAGGATACCAACAACCAGATAGCAAAGGGCAAGTTGAACATCGTGTAACTTATGATGAGGGCACCCGGTCTGTCGAGGCCGACAGCGAGTGCTTGGCCAACAGATGTTTTTCCGATTTCCCGGAAGATGATGAAATATGGCAAAACGACCGCAATGGCGGGGAACATCTTGGTTGTAAGAATGAAGAAAAGAATGTGCCCTTCGCCCGTGTTGTAGCGGGCAAAACTGTAGGCAGCTAGCGTTCCCAGAGCGATCACAAGCACGGTTGATGCAACGGCGACAAAAACCGTGTTCCTGATGAAGAGGGCGAAATTCGCTTTCTCGATGGCGTACACGTAGTTGTCAAAGGTGGGCTTGAACACGAATACTGGTGGCATCCGCATGACATCGTCCGCAGGCTTGAACGAAGTTATGATCATCCAGGCGATCGGGAAAGTGGTCCACAGAAGGACCACGAGGACGAGGCCGTAACGCAAAACACCAAAGGGTGTGGCCCGTTTTTGTTGCTGGTACATAGAGATTACCTCCTTATCTCTCTCCTGCCCGAGCTGCGAAGCGATTCAACAACGGCCGCAGGGCGAACAGACTGCCCACAATCACGCCGTAAAGGAACAGCAAAGCCATGGCCGAGGCCTGGTCCATACGGAAGAACTGCAAGCCAGTACGCCACAGATAAAACGTCATTGTTTCAGTGATAGTACCTGGGCCGCCTCTGGTCAGAACCGCCACTGCGTCATAGAGCCTCAACGCATCAATCGTCCGCAAGATAGCGACCAGGAACAGCACCGGCATCAGCATCGGAAAAGTCAGTGTGCGAAGAATCCGGTAAGTAGATGCCCCGTCCAACTCAGCCGCCTCGAAGGGCTCTTTGGGCAAAGACTGCAATCCAGCCAGCACGATCAAAGCGACGAAAGGCATCCACAGCCAGACGTCAAAAACGATCAGCGCCCACAGAGCTATTTTGATATCCCCCAACCAGTTCGGTTGAGGCAATCCTGCCAAACCCAGGAAGTAATTGTACAGGCCGAACTGCGTGTCGTACAGGTATCTCCAGAAGAGTCCGGTCACGGCTGGAGCGGTCGCCAATGGCAGGATTAGCAGGCTCCGGACCAAGGTCTTTCCGACTGTGACGCTGTTTATCAGGAATGCTATGGCAATGCCCAAGACCATCTCAATGCCAACTGCGAAGAAGGTGAAAACCAGTGTTGTACGCACTGATTGCCAGAAGTAATCGTCAGCTAAGACGGTTCTATAGTTGTCAAGCCCTACAAACCCCTGGATGCCGCCACGAGTCAGGTCTGCCTGACGGAAAGAGACGTTAAGTGCATAGCCCAGCGGTACGAGGGCAAAGAACAAGATGATGATCGCCGCCGGCGTGATCAGGAGTACGGAAAACCAAGTATCCGAAATTGATCTACCACGGCGTCTTCTCTCAGAACCCGTTGAGACCGGGTTTGTTTCCGCTGATATGGTTGACATACCTGTCTCCTTATGAGTCGCTGCCCAGAGTCAGTATAGGGTCTGACTGGGGTTCTGTCTTAGACAGAACCCCAGTCAGTCTAGAGTATTCTATTTGTAGATTGGGCAGGGACCGCCACAGATCTGCTCGATCTCTGCGGCCAGATCCAACACCGCTTGCTCAGGCGTCTTCTGCCCGGCGGCGGCCTCCTGAAGCATAGGTCCAAGCGTGTTATAGATCTTGGCTCCATACGGGGTGTAGAAGAGGTTGGATCGAGTGTCTTCCATGCTGTTAAACACGGCCACCAGCGTAGGGAAATGACCCGTCCGTGAGCGGTTCTCAGGCGCGGTGACCTCTGGGTCGGTGAGGATGCTCATGCGCGTGGTGGTGCCACCAGCCTCGGCAAAGAGGCGCTGAGCTTCCTTCCCGCCGATGTAGGCCACAAAGTCCATAGCCTCTTCGGGATGCTTGGAACTGGCAGATACCCCCAGCAAAAAACCACCAATGTAGGCCCGCTTGAGCGGTGCCTCGGCGTTGCCCATCTTGGCGCCGGGCACGGTGTTCTCGGTATTGAC
>JABMSA010000734.1 GCA_013202185.1 Planctomycetota bacterium | reverse complement strand
GTCCAAGTCCTGCCCGTCTATCCTTTTTTGGATGATCAGCTTGACGTCTTCAGGTGCGTCCTCCAGCATCCTCTCGAGGGCCTCCCGGCCCCCTGCTCTGCCGCCTCTCCTGCCGCCTCCTCGCTCGCCGGCCTGGGCCGCCGCGCAAAGGGCAACAGCCAGCGCACACAATGCACTCAACATCACAATCTTCTTCATCATTCTGGTCTCCACAGTTTCCACGATTCGTATTGATGGCTCCCACAATGGAAGCCTCTTCACATTGCGCTGTTCTGCTGCACCCAGCCGATCGCTCTTGCAGTCTGCATAATTCAACGCGCGAAGCCGGCAAAGGTTGCGCGCGGCGCGAAAAAAACCGCGCGCTTCGGCGCCGAAGCTGTGGAAGCAGCGCAAGAGAAGCTCGGTGTCGTTGTCGGTGAGCGGGCGAATCAGCGCGCTGCGTCCGTCGCGAAGTGTCGTCGTCCTGCTGCACATCATCAAGCTCTCGGGTCGCGGGCCGGTCAACGTCTGTGGCACGGTTACAGGATATGGAAGCGGGAAGGAAGATTCAACCGGAAAAAGGGAGGCTGTCGGACGCTCCGTGGCGCCCCGGCGACGAAACAAGAAAGGGCGCCGGTGGTCAATCGGCGCCCTCGAAACTGCAGGAATATTCGCCGCCGAAAAAGCGAAAGCAAGCGCGATGAGAAGAAGTAGCAGAGCGTTGCGCGTCGGTGTTGTCGGGCAGGCCGTGCGAGCCGCGTTCGAGGGCGGCAAGACCTACCTGCCCAAGACGACACAGTAAACGGCATCGTGGTCCCGGACGTAGAGGTGGTCGCCGACGAGCGCCGGGTGTGACCATATTTCGGCGTCGTCGAACAGCCGCAGGCGCGAGATCAACTCGAAACGCTTTTCCGACGCCTCGATCAGCAGCAGCTCGCCCCCGATTGTCGTGATGAGGATGCGGCCGTTTCCGCCGATGACACTGGCATAGTCGTCGAACGCCCCGTCTTCCTTTTGCCAGAGGGTTTTCAGGTTGTCTTTGAGGTCGAGGCAATAAAACTTCCCGCCGGCGCCGAAGACCTTGCCGTTGAGCACAACGGGCGTTGCGGTGTCGGGCGTGAGGGCGGGATTGCTGCAGATCGGCTTGGGGCGAATCCGGCCGCGCTCATCGAAGCCGTAGAGCCTGGTTGCGTTGTTCTCGGTTGAGACCAGCAGCTCGCCGCCGACGCTAATGGGCGTGGGAACGTTGAAGTCGCCGTCTTCCTCGGGAACGAGTTCCCACAGCCTCTCGCCGGTGGCGATATCCCATCCGCCCAGCGAGAGGGCGTCGTATCCGACGATCTGCCTGACTCCGCCGAAAGTGCCAACGATGAACGCTGCATAGGCTGCCGCGTTTCCGGGGGTCTGCCATACGACTTTGCCGGTCGTGGGGCTGAGTGCGACGACGGATGCATCCTCCGCCCCGGGGTTGACGATGAGCTTGTCGTCTACGATGAGGGGTGCGACGCACATGCCCCACATCTGGAGTTCGGCGCCGAAATCTTCGATCACGTTTCGCTTCCAGACTATTTCGCCGGTGTCGAGCTTTACGCAGTGGAGATGCCCGAATGCTCCCAGCAGATAAACGAGCCCGTCGTGGATGACGGGGTTTGCTCGCGGGGCATTGCTGTAGTCCATCTCACCGGCCGCGGGATACGTCAGTGCCCAGAGTTCGTTGCCGGTGTTTGCGTCGAGGCAACGAAAGATGTCGTTCTCGGCCTTGGCGTCCTTGTCGGCCACGATCACGTATTGGGCCGTGGCCGCGACGCCTGAGAGGCCCAGCCCGGTCAAGTGATGTTTCCAGAGGAAGGCGGGCCTTTCGGGGAGGCGTGCGGGCACGTATGCGCTGATGGCGTCTCGGCGCCGGCCGCGCCAGTCGGGCCATGGTTCGGGCCGGGTGATTGCAACAAATCCGTTCTTCGACTCCATATCCTTGAGGAGCGACGGATCCTCGCGGACGGCGAGCAGCGCTTTCAGCACGGCGGCTCGAGCGGCGCCGTCGAGCTTGCCCGCTGCAAATGCGGTGATGAATGGTACGGGCGCCGTGCTGCCGACGATCCGCACCGAGCCCTTGTCGATGATATCGCAACCCTCGAGGAGCGCCGCCGCATAGCTGGATATCACCGCGGCGGCGGCGTCTTTTTCGATTACGGCAACTGCGCCCGCGTTGCAACTCTGCATGATCTTGAGGGTCTTTGGCAGGGGCACGCCGTTGGCTTCGGCCGCCGCGATGGCCGCGCCGTGCTTCTCGAGCGCATCCGCCGGGCCGAATACAATTGTGCGGCCCTTGAGCGCGGCGATGCCCGTGGCGGGGTCGTCGTGTCGCACTACAAACAGTCCGGTGAGGTCGGTGCTGCCGGTGAGGTCGGTGAGCATGGCGATCGCGCTGACGGGCACGTTGCACTCGGCCGCGTCAGCGACAACCGAAGATCGTTTGCCGATGATCAGATCCACGCCGCCGCCGAAGCGCTTGAGGCCCTCGCGGAGATTCTCGGCATAGGCAACGTGAACCGATCGGCCGACGCGCTTTTCGATGAACGAGGCGAGCTTTGTGTATCTGCGCTGCGCATAACCCAGCACGCATGCGCAGGTCAGTTGGTCAGAGAGCGGATCCATCACTACCATCCGTAACGGCGCGGCGCTACGTGCGGACGTTGGCCGGACGGCTTCGCGACACCCGCAGCACGCGACGAGCGCCGGGATGAGAAACCATTTCATGAGAGATTGCGCGGACATAGAAGGCCACCTGTAATTGTAATGCGGCAAAGTGCGCGCATGAATCTATTTCTTCTTCAGCACCCGTATGACGTTTTTCTTTGTGCCAAGGACGTAGACGACGCTTCCGTTCTTGGTGGGCCTGACGGTTATGTTGTTGCACGAGGCGGCGAGGCCGTATTCCGCAATCGCAAACATTACCATCAGAGCCGGGCCAAGGCTAAGTGTTCTCATATCAACGTTCCTGTGTGTGCTCTCAATAACCTATTCGATAGAAAATGCCGGGCGTCCTCTTCGTCAGCAGTATGTAGCTCATCGGCTCGTGCGATACGTGTGCCCGGCCGGTAAGATAAAAGATCTGTCCCTTCCCCGGGCCGAACTCATCGGTATCGGTTACTCGCATCGAAAAGCCAAGGGCGGAGCTGCCCGGTCTTATGGGGTGATGCAGCGCGAATGTGCCGTTACCCTTGTCCGTGAATGTGGCGGACATTATCGTGGCCTTGTCCGGCGACGCGGCCGGGGGCTCGAGTCGCGTGACCATCTTGCCGTTCTCTTCGATTCTGTACGCGCCCACGCGCACCACGCCATCGGGCAGTGAATCCGCATTGGAGGTGAAGCGCCCTCGTGATTTATCGGGCCGGAAGTCAAACATGAACTCGATGGCGTCGCATGGTTGCCCTTGCCGTTCGTTCAGGTCGAGGGGTGCGTCGATAGTCTTGTTGAAGCGTCCGACGAATCCCTTTTGCGCGGGAACGATCTTCTCGTCGGCCCACTTGAATTCAATGTCGATGCCGCCCCTGCCAAACGATACGACGACGTTTTCGACGGGACAGTTTTGCTTCCCTTCGCCGCGGTAGGGCCTGAAGTCTTTCGTGGTTGCGGTGAAAGCCTTCTTCAGCGCGTTAACGATACTGGAATAATAGAACGGCGAGTGGCTGGCCGTGAAGACTCCATCGCCGGTGAAAGCCATATACAGCGGCCTACACGCCCAGCGGCCCGTCAGCGTCTCGGCCGGAATCTGAAACTCGAGCATCGCCATGCCGTTGGGCGTCAGTGACACCGGTTTGGTTGCCTTGCAGGTGCCGGCAACGATCATCACGTCGCCTTTCATCGGCTTGGGTGCGAAGTTTCTGCACCGCACGTTCAGCGTTATCGTTTCGGTTTCGGTGACGGTGCCGTGTGCATCGAGCGCCTCGAGCCTGACGGGTGCCTTCCGCACCAGGTGCAGCGGGCCACGCTCGGCGGTCGCCAGCGGCAGGCCCACGCCCATCGCTCGGAGGAGTTCGGTGGCCATCGCGGCGTGCCCCGGTTGCGTGGGGTGTATGACATCCGGCGTGAATTCGTATTTCAGGTCTTTGAGCCAGGCCTCGGCCTGCGCCTCCCGATATGCCCCCTGCACGTCGATTACGGGCACGTTGCGCTCGGCGGCGAGCTTGTCGGCGGCCCTCAGCAGATGCTCGAGCGTTTGGCTGATCTGAAACGCCCATCGATCCGGCGCGGCACTATGCGAGAAATGCGTCTCGCGGGTGAAGATCACCTCGATGCCCTTGGCGCGGGCAACGTCTACGATCCTGCTCATGTGCTCCACAAACGTCTTCGCCTTCGCTTCGGCACCGGCGGCCGACCAGCTTGTGTCGTTCACGC
>JABMSA010000733.1 GCA_013202185.1 Planctomycetota bacterium | reverse complement strand
GGGTGCTTTCTTTGCTGTTGCCTTTGCGGAGGGTGCTTTCTTTGCTGTTGCCTTTTTGGCCGTTGCCATTGGGGCGGGTTCCTTGGCTTTGGGCTTCTTTCCCTGCAGTTTCAGGGCTTCGTCGCTGTTGGGCGCGAAGCGGATGAGGAACTTGAGGATGTGGGTGCCGAACGCTTTTTCGTCGCCTTGGCTCTCGGCAAAGTGACGGCCGAGGTAGTAGTAGTCGGCCGGCTCGAGTACTCTGACCTCGCTTTCGAGTTTTCTTGCGAGTTCGAATTTGGGGATTCTGATGAGGGAGGCAAGCAGCGCCAGTGCGGGGTCGGCGGCGCGTTCGGTGGGGGAGGGGCTCTTGCTGCTGAGCTTGAGGCGGATAACGCCGAGCTGGTATTTTACTTCGGCGGGTGGCGGGCCGAGCTGTGTGAGCATGCGGAGGGTGCGCTCGGTTTCGTGGAATTCCTTTCGGTTCTTGAGTTCTTCGGCATGGTGCAGGAGTGTGGCGGCCAGGTGCTGTTCGCTGAGGCTCGAGAGCAGGGCGAAGTAGATGTCGAGCTTGTCGTTGCCGTGCTCGATGGAATCGAGCAGCTTGCTGCTGAGGTTGTTGAGGATGTTTGGCGATACTTCAAATTTTCCGCCGCGCAGGACGTTGGCCAGGCGGCGTGCGCGTTCCTTGTCATCGGTCTTTTCGACTTCGGCGAGGATGACGTCGGGGGTGTGTTTGATTTTTCTGAGGGCGGACATGGTCTCGGAGGTAAGCTCCCAGTCGGTCCGGCCAAGGCACTCGAGTAGTGCTCGTGTGGCCTTGATTGTGCCGAAGCTTTCGAGTGCGCGCACTGCGAGCTTGCGGACGGCGCTGTGGCGGTTGTAGAGGAGTTTTATCATTTCGTCGGACAACGAAGCAGGTATGTTGAGGCCGTTGAGGATTCTCATGGAGGTCTCCATGAGGTCCGGATGGGCGCGGTCGGAGAGGAGCTTGAGCAGCGCGTGGACGAAGTCGGGCTTGGGCTTGCGGACGGGCAGGAGGGCGCTGACGGCGAGGAGGGCGTGCCTGCGTACCGACGGCGAGTATGCCTCGTCGAGATATGGGATGAGCATGTCGAGCGATCTGGCGTGCCCTACATAGCCCAGGAGCCTGAGGCCGGCCATTGTGGCGACTTCGTTCTTCCTGGTTTTTCTGGAGTTGAGGTACCTGGATATTCTTCGGAAGACGAGATCCTTGCGGCTCTTGGAGAATGCCGGTACCCGGTCGCGGAAGAGGTCGCAGACATGGCGGCAGAGGTCGAAGTCTCCCAGTGAGAGTGCATCGAGCAGTGCGGCGAAGGATGTTTCTGTTCCGATGGAGATTATGATGTCGGCTGCGGCTCGCCTGCCGAACGGGCTGAGGCCCGGGAGTTCTTTCTTCAGCTCGCCGAGCGCAGTGCTGCCGACGGCTGTGATGGCTGCCACCGCAGCGCGGCGCTCGAGGTCCTCAGCCGAGAGCCTTGGGATGACGTACTTGAGTGCGGATTTGCTTCGGATGTTCTTGAGGGCGCCCAGTGCGTAAAGCCTGACGGATTCGCGGGAGTCGGCCAGAACGCTGCCGAGCGCGCGGATGACGCCGGCGTCTCTGGGCTTGAGCTCGCCAAGTACCTTCGCTGCGGCGCATTGAAGGTCGGGATCGCCCGATGTGAGCATTGAACAGATTTTCTTCTCTTTCGGACCCATGTGTGGCTTGTCCTCCGCCGGGTGTTACTGCGTGTTTTCGTGCGACGCCGCTGCGGGTGCGTGTGCAGCGGGGCTGGCTTTCGATTGATCCATCGTGCCCAACGGCCCGCCCTTTTTCAGGCATGGCAAGGCAAAATGGCGGTGCAGAAGGGCTTTGAGCATACTTGACGGCCGACGTGCGAAAGGCTTGCTTGCTTGATGCGAATAGTGCATTTTTGGCTGTCCGTTGGCGGCGGCGCGATGATTTTCGTTGCACTGGCGAGCCTGAAAGAACATTTTCTCTGTTTTGAGTTTAGCGCATCTCACGGAAATGTCAAGGAAAATCCACCAAAATGTCCAAAAAACGGCTTTTGGAGGCATGAAAAAGCGGAAAAGACGGGGATGCCGCCAGGCGCCGCCTCTCCGCTGTGTTTCGTGTTTCGCCTGCTGGGTCAGGCTTTTTGCTGTTCGCTCTGGGCACCGGCGACGTTTTTCCGGATCATGACCACTATCGAGAGCTTCATCACCGGATTTTCTTCGTCTGCCGGTTGCTCAAGGTTCACCGACGCCCGTACCTCCGTGTCGCATTGGGCGAACTCCTTATCAAGTTGCTGGCTGCAATTGAGGACCATCACCGCGTTGCCGGTTTCAGGGTTCTCGTAAACGTACTTGGTGGTCCGGCCCAGGTCGTCAGTTGTCACGTCGTGGCTGGTGTTGGCTTGAGTGTTGTGCCATTTCCGCATTTTTTCTTCGCCTCGCCTTCTGTGGTATCAACACTCCGGCCTTCGCTATAGTTCACGGGTAACGTGGGGCGCTCTGCTGCCGGTCTGGCGACGGGGGGGCGAGCTTCCCGGGAAATCCGACCGGCCAGGCATCGGGCCGTCAGGTTTGGCAGCCGGCTGCGGGCGTCTTGTGCGGCGTGACGTGTGCATCGAGCTAGGCGAGTTTGCAGGCCGCCCGGGCCGCCACAGGCCGAAGCACACGTGGCAAAACGCATTTTTTCTGGTTTTTTTTCATGGTCGTAAGTTGTGGGTACAGCAAAAGATAGCCCCGGGCGTGAGATTTTTTTTCGTATTCCTACTTGACTTTCCAGGATTCTGTGTCATAATAGTATCAGACCGACAATACCCTGAACCCTTCGAGTCGCGGGGTTGTTTAAGGGTAATAGAGGTCAAAAGGCACATATGCACCCTATGTTCTTGTATTTCGAGAATACGGCGCCCCGCACAAGTGCCCCGCTCACCGGCGGCACGTTCAATTCCACACTCGATACATCTGTCACCGCCCGCGAAATGTCATACATGCGCGGGCATCATTCTGCATGTTGTGGAGGCTCTTATGAACATCACCAGAAAGCCGATAAGGAAGTGCAACGGATGTGAGCTGAACTTCAAGAGATACTGCGGCGTATACGAAACTCCACGGCTCATGTGGGAGAGAGGAAAGTGCCCGGGCTACAACGACCGGGAAATGCTCCTGAAATACAAGACATCCCTGGACAACATGGCAGCAAAGGAAGAGGCAAAACGTAAACGGCAGGAAATCCAGGCGCTGTGCAAAACCGAATCACACCACGCCGGCCACCAGCACACGCTTGTCGCGTCGGACAGCCCCCCTGACCGCAAGAAATCGGCCGCGCTCCATGCCAACTATCTCGCAACACCAAAACACACCATAAGGGTCGCCGGTTCGCCGGCCATCGGCCCATCGAACCGAGCCAGAAGAGTCGCGCACCAGCCGGTCGGGCTCAGGTAACGTCCGGCCGGCCGCACACAGCAAAGCGGGCCGCCGCATGATCGCGGAAAACCCCCTTGACATTGCTCATGCCTGTGTCAGAATGTCATAGACACGAGCATGGCCTCCGGCAGCAGACATCGGACCAGTGCAAGAACTGCTCGGGCGCAAAGGCGTGACGGCCAAGATCTATGCGCCTGTACTGAATCGTGGCCCGGCTGCCGTCTCATACGGTTAGAAGACGTCGGTATCGCGTATTATCCGGGTCAATCTAATCATTGTTGTGTGGCGAAAATGAAGAAAGACCCGACAGTCCTAATCAGCCTCACCGTTTTTGCGATCGCGTACATTCTATCCCTCGTTTGGGAGATGCCACACAAGATCATATCAGATACGCCAATGCGGTTCCGGATTCTGCTCTTGATCATGTTCGTCTGTGCAATCAGAGGCAGCATCCTTTGGTTCCAGACCCTCATTCACGCCGTCAAGCATCAGCCGGCCCACAGTCGTGTCGGATGGGTATTCGGACATGTGCTTCTCGGATTCATTGCGTCGTATTACTATTATTTCACAATTCCGGGTCCGCGCCGGCCGCGTCATCAGAAAACAGGTGAAGAATGACCATCTACCAGAGGGCCAATACGGACTGGATGGCCGCGTGTACGCTGGGCATCGGCGCACACTGGACGGCGCAGACCGTGCCTCGCCATGGTGCGGCATGCGGATTCGCGGACGCGGTGGCACGTTTCCGGTTGAAGGAGTTCCTTGCCGCTGTCGAAATGAGCGGGACAGACTACGTGATCTTCACGGCGACGCATGCGCTGCACATGCTCCCATGTCCGCATCCCGTGGTGGATTCGATCATGACGGGACGCACCGCTGAACGCGATCTGCTCGGAGAGATCGGACATGCACTTGCTGCTCTCGGCAAGAAGCTGATCGTGTACTACAACCATTCGTGCAACCAGGGCGACGATCCAGCCTGGGAGCAGGCCGTCGGTTACCACGATCAGCCCAAGGATCGTCTGGCGGAGAATCTGTGTGCTATCGTGAGATGGTTGAGCGAACGGTACGGTGATCTCATTCAGGCATGGTGGTTCGACAGCCCCTATTCTCTCGATACCCGCGGCCCTCACAATTCCGTGACAACAGACCTGCATGGATTCCAGTTCCCCTGGAGTGACCTGACCATCGCGGCCAAGGCCGGCTACGCAAACCGTCTGGTGACATACAATGCAGGCGTGGCGCAGACTTTTCTGTACACGGCGCATCAGGACTACTGGGCCGGGGAGCTGACCGACCTCAACACACCACCAACCGCGAGGTATCTGAAGAACGGCCTGCAGTGGCATGGCTGGACATGTTTGGACGACCCGCAATGGGTATACAGAGACAACAGCAGGGAACCACATCCTCCGCTGTATTCCGACGACGACATTCTGGCGTTTGTTTCCGCATGCCGCAGACATCATGCACCGATGAGCTTCAATGTAATCTCCTTCCAGGACGGCTCCCTGGCGGAGGCATCCGTTCATCAGTTGAGCCGTATCTCAGAGGCATTGAAAGACAGAGCCGTTGAATTGGATATGCCACCAAACGTGCCACCTCAGAGCTTGTTGCCGAGGTGAGCATCACGGGCGACAAACCGGAAAACATGATCGCCAATGGCAGGACATGGTACTTCCAGTATTGGCTTGTGGACGGTGACCCGACCGGCCGGCGCGCTGCGATGACGGGCCTGTCGCAGACGCAGGCGCGTAACCGGCGGGGAGCTGTCGGACCACATGATGGTCGTTATGCAAGTGCAAGCAGGCGAGGAAAGCGGTAACACAGGGCGGGAGTGATAGTTAGCCGATGATGCGTTCCGGAGGGTGCAAGAATCCTGATGAAGCGTCAGGAATTTTCACCGCCAAAATCAGGAACTCCCCGCTTGAAATACCCGGCTCATCGGTGCATAATACAGTAAGTGGAAAAAGGGTTCCGTGCCTGCAGGCCGAAGAGCATTGTCCGATGGATCGGGCTGCCCTTTTCCGACTGCGCGCAGATGCGTACCCTGTTTCGACCTCATCGTGATCCGGTTACACCTTTGGCACGGCGGAGAGCAAGGATGCTGACGCTGAACATGCCCGAGATCATGGACGAGTTGGAGGTGATCGCGGAACAACTCGATGCGGCCGCCGGCGAAACGAGGGCCGCAAACGACCGCCTCGAGCAACTGCTCGCGAGCATCGGGCGTTGCCCCACACTCACGCATTACGGCCTCAGATTGAGCGATGTTCTCTCGATGACATCGGGCGCGCCCGGCTCAATTCTCTCGGTGGTCGAAAGGCTGCGCGCGAGCATACGTCGGCATGGCAACGCGGGTCAACAGCAGACAACAAAGACGAGCGTGGTGTGATGGTCGTGGCGCCGCGTCGCACGGCCCGATAACCAGGAAGCCCTTCTGCACCGCCATCAATCGGCGGATGCGGAGGGGCTTTGTCTCTACTGTTGCAAATGCTCGCCCGGAGCCGGACTTCAAATACCTTTCGAATCGTCCCGGTTTCTTGTCATCTTCAAAGCGAACTACGACTACCGTTTTCCAGGGGCGGTACTTGGCAGTGTGGAATGACTCACCTGAATTGTGTTCCAGCAAACGGTTGGCAGCGTTGTTCGCAATGCCAATATACCGTCGGTGTGGCGAGGGAATGCTCTTGAGCAGGTAGACTTCCTTCATGATGCGGCCCGCCTTCGCTAAAGCTATGGCGGACAGCCGTCGCCCGACATGAACAGGAGTGTTGTTCTCACAATTCGTAAGGCTGGCTTGCCAGCCATAGCCCCGCCGATCTGACGGCGAGGCGGCGGCTGGTCGGGGTGGGCAGACTCGAACTGCCGGCCTCCAAGTCCCGAACCTGGCGCTCTACCAAACTGAGCCACACCCCGAAGTGCGCTCAACACGCTACTGTGATCATTGTAGCACAAGGTACACCGCCAGGCAAGAAAAAAACAAAATCGATGGCGGCTCGGGTTTGTGAATGTTTTCTGAATCCGCCCCGCCGGCCTCGTGCCGATGGAGCGAAAGATTGACAGGTTGCCTACGGGTGTCGGTTCTCGCGCGGCCCCTGCCGGCTTGCCCGGCAGGTGAAGAAGTTCGGTCAGTGAGTGAAAGCGTCCGCTACCCCAGGCCCCTCGCCACTTTATGTGGCAGGTGAATAAGTTCGGCGTCGCGCCGTCGGGTGGTGT
>JABMSA010000732.1 GCA_013202185.1 Planctomycetota bacterium | reverse complement strand
GTACACTCCAGACCGGCGGTGACACCGCGCGCGAGCACCAGCAGGAAGTGCATCAAACGTGGAGCAAAATATACGGCGTGCTGGGCTCCCGGAACGTCCCGGGACACGAGATCCTTCGGTTTGCTGCGACGTTGAAGCACGAGGACGAGCCGAGTAAGACCCTAGGCTCTGAGGCAGCTTTCTCATTCTTCCGAGACCGCTGTTTGGCAGAACCCACCAAAGTCGTTGAGGTGAGCACGTGGCTGTACGATGTGGCAACCAGCCTAGACAACCTCTACAAGAACCCTCGCCTGTCGGCTGTGACCGACATTGCGCACGCCCGATTGCTAGCGGTATCTCTGATGCAGACAAGCGCTCTTCAGCACGAAGGAAGGCAGCAGATGTTGGAGCTCTGGGAGAAAGTCTCCTTCCGAATATTCAGTTTGTTCAGGCGCGACTCCAGGACAGCTGTCGGAGACTACGTAAGGGCCGCACATAGGATCCACACATCTAAGCTGAAGACTGAGGGCGACATTCGGGACGCCATCAAGCAGATCGCCAAGGACTACCCGGTGGACCAAGCGGTCAGGGAAATGAAGAAAGGGGCAGACTGCTACAACGGCTGGGAGCTTGACCTCCGCTATTTCCTCTACCGTTATGAGGAGTACTTGTGCGAGTTGGAGGGCGGGGGCATCGCGTCGGAACTATGGGAGCAAATCTGGCAGAGCAGTCCCAACACATCCATTGAACACATCCACCCGCAGACGCGGAATGCCGTTTGGAGAGGCAAACTCGGAAGGGGGAGGTACTCTCTCGAGGCCAACGTGAACAGACTGGGTAATCTGTTGCTGCTCCCTCCGAACGTGAACTCATCGGCTGGGCAGAAGAGCTTTGCAGAGAAGAAGAGGATCTACAAGAAGAACTACCTTCGGATGCACAACGACGTGCTGAGTGTCAAAGACTGGACCAAGCAGGCAATAGATGCGAGAGAAACCAAGCTTCTTGAGTGGGCACGGAACGAGTGGGCCGACTGACAACGCCTCGGACGCGGCCCATTTCGAGCCGATGGCAGACTCACCGAACAAGTCGCTCCAGCCGACCCCGAGCAGTGACCGGCTCCGAGGTTATCGAAAGCTGCAGCGTCTTTCGCGTTCTTGACATTGGGCGGGTGCGCTCGGGGCGGCTGAGCTTTGACGTTGGGTGCATGGAAAGGAGAAAGACGACAGCATGGACACCATTACCATCCTCTATCTGGTGGCGGCCGTTGTTACCATAGCGGGTGCCGTGTTTGGAGTCCTCCAGTGGACCAGGAAGCGTATCATCGAAGAGGACTGGCCAGACCAATTCCAGACTGACATCCGTGACATGATGGAGAGCAAGAGCACAGATGCTCTTCTCTTCATCGCTTTCTATCGCATTCACCCGCGGCGCAAACCAATCATCTTTGATGAACGGCTGTCGGATCAACGTAACAGCCGCTTCTTGCGCGGGGGAGACCCAGCCGAGCGCGGAGAGCGGTACAAGTCATTTGTCAGGGATCTCCATCGGCTCGTCGGCCAGCTCAACAGGCAGCTAGCGCCGTTCGAGCAGGGAGATCTGTTGCGGATCGTGCTGGACGTGTCCTACGGGGGCTGTTTCTACTACAAGATCTCAACCTATGACTACGTTTTCGGAGTTACCCTCAACCAGACCAAAATGCTGACCGGAGACAAGGAGATGCGCGAGATAGCAACTGCCATCCAGCGGCACTTCGGCGTGCCTACCCTTCAAGCCGCTGCCGAGGAGTTGCAGGCTCGGATCGCAGCCGGTGAGGAAAACTCGTAGAGGCAACAGGCACCCAACAACGACCTCCAGCTTACAAATGACAGCCCGCGGACGGCCTGTCATTTGAAGCTGAGGTCAGGCGTTCGGGAGGAGACGTATGGTTCGGCCAGTCCTGTACCTCGTTGTTCTGTTGGGGGGAGTGGCGCTCGGCCAAGATGAGCAGCCCCTGCGTCTCCACGTGCGAGTCTCGCAGGGCGAGGTTAACGGGGTCGTAGCGAATGTGTCCAACACTGCCGTAATGGTCGCCCCGGCCCATTATGGTTCGTGGCAGTTCACAACCGTGCTCTACTTCTACGGCCAACGCTGGCATGAGGCCCCCTTGTCAAAGAAGCGCCGGGGTAGATTTGGGCCCTCGGAAGCCGTGTGGCTCCAGCCAGGAAAGAAGTCCACCTTCACGCTCGACCTAGGTGAATACCAGTTTCCAGAGCAGATGGGCAACAAGTCGAAGCTAAGGCTGGTCACTTGCGGCCTGTGGTCCGACATTGTCCCTATCGAGAACCCGAACAAGACACTGCACTGAACGGCGGATGATCGCGGTCTTGACATCGATCACTGACCCTGAGTCAGTATCCTTCTTGTGAGAATTCATTCCTTTGCCGCCGTCAGTGAGCGGCGACGTTAACCGACGAGAGCCGTATGAATCGGTTCATTGGCAAGAAGGACTTGATCCGCTCCACAGTGGTTGCAGCGGCCGTGGGACTCGTTGCCCCGACGTTCACCTTCACGATCCACTCAGGAACCGTCGCCACTCCAGGTGTACCAATGGTCGTTCCCGACCTGGATGGTGTTGATCTCGAGAAGACGAGTCCACAGGAACTCCAAGCCCATCTTGACTCACCAGACGGCATGAAGGAGATCACGGGCGTGGAGAAGCTCCTGTATCCCTTTCGCGTGCCAGGTGCAGGTCGGTTGTACCTGGGCGCGGCGTGTCAGCTCTTCCTCATCAGCTTGGTTTCCTGCCTCGCTGTTACAGCTTGGTCGAACAGGAAAGGTGAGGACGGTTAACAAGCGAAATCCAGCGAATGCCTATGGCTCCGTCGGCCCAGACGTGGTGACCGGCCTTCGCTCCTTCCGTTCCGGTTCATTCCTTCAGCTCGTCCGGCATCGCTGATTTCGGACGTTATCCTGTC
>JABMSA010000731.1 GCA_013202185.1 Planctomycetota bacterium | reverse complement strand
TTTTCGTAGTACGTTTCGAGGATGCGGAGGTATTTGTAGTAGCCGTTTGCACCCTTGATTTTTGTCCGGTTCGCGTGCAGAAACATGGCGAGCTCCGAAGGCGATTGGGATCGGATTATGATGTCATCTTTACCTTCAGAACCTATTATTTGGAGGCGTTCTGTGAGAAGTCGGGGCTGGGAAGTGTCGAACATGAGCTAGGGATGCACCCTTTCGCCTGGTGTCGCGCAGGGGATGTTCAACGCACGTAGAACGCGTAGAGCCTCGAGCGCTCGCTCCCCCATGTCTCATCGAGCACGTATCGAATTCCGTGTACCTCCTGCCCGACGGGCAGCCGCACGTGTCGCCGGCGGTTGTTGCTCACCTGGTGCAGCGGCTGCCATTCGGCCCCGGAGAGCGTCTCAATGCGGAACTCCTTGGGCATGACGTCCGGCGGATGGGTGAGGGCGTCGTTCTTCTGATGGTAGCTGAGCGCCACGAGCTTGTCGAGGGCGCTGTCGACAATGACCGTCACATCATCAATGCGCTTCGAGCCGTCGAACAAATACGCCACGCTGTCGCCCGGGCTGCACGGCCAGCAGTGCGGGTCATCGGCGACCGGCCGGTTGATGCCGTCGCGGAGTGGCTCGGCGTCGCCTTGTGATGCTTCGAGCCTTGCATTCAGCGTCAGGCCCGAATGCTTCTGCACTATCCACGGGAGGTAGCAGTCGTCGTCGATGAGGGTCTGCTGCAACTCATCGACGTGCCTGGTGATGTCTCGCGGCGCCAGGCCGCTGCTGAGCGCCATTGCGGCGGCTGTACCTGCGGCCTGAGCCATCGAGCAACAGGTGCCCATGACGCGCGTCGAGCTGATTGCGGCATGGGTGGCGCTGATGTTTCTGCCCGCAAACATGAGATTCTGCACATTTCGCGAATACAGGCACCGGTAGGGGATCCCATAAGGGGAAGGTGCGTGATGAAAGATCGTGGCGGGGTGGCCCAGCTTGGCGGCTCTGAAACCCGCCGGATGATGGTCGTCCATTGTCCAGCCGCCATAGGCGACGACGTCGTCGAAGTGGCCCACAGCTTCAATGTCGAGCTGTGTGAGAACGTGGTCGCCGATGTACCGGCGGCTCTCGCGCCTGCCCGGCAGAAACTGGATCCAGTCCAACGCCCAGTTCTCGGCGGCCTGGCCGTTGCGGGGGCATCGGTTCTTTATGTGGTCCCACACGCCGTATGCGATCTTCAGGAGTTCGTCCCGGAGCCGCTCGGAGTCGTGGATGGAGTCGTGCTCGCCGCCCAACTCGACCCACCAGTATCCCATGTGCCACCAGCGGTGGCCGTCTGCGCCGTACGGCAGTTCGTCGCAGGTGTCGAAGGTCTCCGCCCAGTCGGGCGCAGTGAACGGCTGGGGCGAGTCGTACTCGCGCGTATGAAAAAGGCAGCTCATGCCCATTGTCCGCTTGTCGGCTTCTTCGGGTGCGATGGATTCGCCGTATTCGCTACGTGCCTCGCGACCTGCGCGGAACTCGGCGCCCGTCAGCGGCGCCAGGATGCTGTCGCCGGAACAGTCTGCGAAGATCTTAGCGTTCACCACGTGGTGCGTTTGCGTGGTGAGCTGCCAGCCGGCAACGCCGGCGATGCGGCTGCCGTCCATCTCGGCATCCTGGCAGGAGCAGTTGAGCAACAGCGTTGCGTTCGGCTCGAACATGACCTTCTCGTAGAGGATGGTATCCCAGATGGAGAAGTTTCTGTTCGGATTGCGGTAGAGGTTCTCCATGCGGATTTCCTCGAGAATCCCTGTCTCTCGCATGTTTGGGATACCGTTGTGGCGATCCGCCCCGCAGACGTGCACGCGGCACTCGCTGGAGGCGTTGCCGCCGAGCACCGGGCGGTCGTGCATCAACACAACCTTCGCGCCGTGCCGTGCAGCCGCGAGCGCGGCGAGGATGCCCGCCATCCCGCCGCCTACCACGCACAGATCGGTCTCGTGTGTCGAAGTCGGAAACGTCTGATCATTCGCTCGCATGCTTTCTGCTCCTGTTAGAGGTCGAGATCGCGGCTGCTTCACCGCTCAATGCTGGGCGTGGTGCTGGGTACCTCTCGGTAATCGCCTTTTCCCAACAATACTAAAAAACAGCGCCTGCCTCACAAACGCGACATGCCAGGGAAGGCGCACATCACCTCTCCCGCCTGCAATTATACATTCAAGGGCGCCGGAATCAAGATGCATAATCACTGACCCGCCCCCAGGTTCAGTTTGCATACAGCGCCGCCTTTCTCGTAGACAACTTTCGCAGTTAACTTTTCTCTCTCGCCGCCCGAACGACGGCTGCCCATGCCTTGCGTAATCGCTTCGCCGACGCGTCTCCTATGCACCGCAAACCCGTCGGGGGTGGGTCAGGATGTACCTGCGCTGGAGCTCGCGCGGCCGAAGAGTCCCTTGCAATCGCACACACCGCAGGATATAATCGTGTTCGCAAGCCAATGACACACTGAGCCGGCGGCCCGGGGTGGGTGGGCGAGCGGCGTAGGTAGCTACCAGTCATCGCCCCGCTGGGACATGCCCAGCGGTGGCGGCAAGGAATGCCGTGAAGGCGGCATGGGAATGCCGTGAAGGCGGCATGGATTGTGCAGCCAGCCTCCGTTTAGACTGTGATCGTGGGTTTTTCAACAGCCCCACCGTCCCTGGTTTTCCAGTTCGCACGGTTCTTGTGCCCACGGGAACGCCGGCTTGCCCGCGTGGGTTGATGAACTGATGAGAGACTATTCTTAGAAAGAAAAGCGTCATTGGCTTCCACGCAGTCGTCAAAGGCGCAACATGAAGATTCGCAGGTTGCCGAACAACCCCATCATACGTCCTGATATGGACGCCCGGATCGGAAGCAATATCAACGGTCCGTCGCTGATACGTGTTCCCGAGTGGGTATCCAATCCTCTGGGGCGATATTACCTCTACTTCGCGCATCACCAGGGGACCTTCATCCGCCTGGCGTTCTCGGACGACCTCGAAGGCCCGTGGCAGATCCACAGTCCCGGCGTACTGGATCTTGGGGATTCTTTTTTCGGCTCGCACATTGCCTCGCCCGATGTCCATGTGATCGAAGATGAACGCGAGATCCGGATGTACTACCACGGCTGCTGTTTGCCGGAGCCACCGTATCAGGTCACGCGTGTTGCGGTCTCTGCCGATGGGCTCAACTTTGTCGCGCGTCCCGCTCGCTTACAACGTTTTACAATCCTGCGCACCATTCCGGCTTGACAGGGAGGATCGCCTGCGGTATCTTTTAAGTCATGTTTCGACACGTCTTCCTGCTGATGGTTATTGGTACGGCCGGCACGCAGATTTGGGCCGGCGACGTCGCGTCTGACATCCGCGCCCTCACCGGCGCCCCCACGCGCCTGGTGTGGTGCCAGGCGGTGGACAACCCGGACGACCTCTTTGCAAGCGTCGACGACTTCCGACTGTGCGGCTTCGACACGGAAGACAACGCGGGAGAACGCCGTATCGTGCCCGAGATCGCCAACTACAGCAAGCCGCTGCTCACCACCGACGGTTCGCGAGTCATCTTATCCAATCGGGTGGACAAGTACGTATACGTTGTCAACTGGAACGGCGCCGGCCTGCGGAAGCTCGTCGAGGGGTTTGCCGCCGACGTGTGGGCAGATCCGAAGACGGGCATCGAGTGGATCTACGTCCGCACGGGCGACGGTGCCTCCAGGAATCCCGTTTTCAGATACCAGATAGACAACCCGAAGGCGGGCGAGCTGGTATGGAATAAAGGTCCTACCGGCCACCAGAAGGTTCCGTGGTTTCAGGTGTCCGCTGACGGCACGCGCGCGGGCGGTGCGTTTCCGTGGAGCAACTGCGGGGTCGCGATCCTCCCCAACAGATCATGGAAGAAGTACGGCGCCGGGTGTTGGGCATCCCTCGCGCCCGACAACAGCTACCGATGCTTTGTTTTCAACGGCGACCACAAGACGATCACCGTTTTTGACCGCAATGCCGTCAATCGCCGCGTGGTGAACGTGAGCGGCGCGACGAACGTCGGCGGACGAGATGTTTACAATCCGCGGTGGACCGGCGACGTGCGATTCCTGACCGTGACCGGCCCCGGCATTGGCGTGGACCAGGCCGAGCTTTACATCGGAAAGTTCAACGGCGATTTCACCGCTGTCGAGCAGTGGGCTCGCGTCACGCACAACAACAAGGGCGACTTCTATGGCGATGCATGGGTCTCCACATCGAAGCGCTACCCACCCAAGGCTACTGCGGCCGAACGCCGTGCCTTGGATGCTCTGGCGAGAGAGAACCAGAGGGCTCAAGCGCGCACGGCGAAGCCCGAGCAGCCAATCGTCAACACACCCTCGGCTGAGGAAGTGGCGAAGTACAAGACCTGGCCCGGCAACACGGACGGGCTGATCTTCCTGTGGGAGGCGAACGACAAGACCAACCAGATTATCGTGCCGGACGGCACCGCGGGCCGGACCTGTCGTGCCGAACCGCGCGGTTACGCAAAATACGATCGGCATTTCGCAATGGACCTTGCCGGCGGGGCGTTCCTCGCCGAAGACGTGGGCCGCGACCTGCTCGACGCCTGCCGCCGAACCGATCAACTGACCATCGAGGCGGCGATCACTACCGCCGGCCTCAAGCAGGTCGGCCCGGCCAGGATCGTGTCGTTCTCATCTGATACCAGTTCCCGAAACTTCACACTGGGCCAGCAGAACGACAAGCTGATCTTCCGCCTGCGGACGCCCAGGACGGGCAACAACGGCGCGAATCCTGAGATCGAGCTGTGCAAGCTCGAGGCCGGCAAACCGCAACACGTGATCGTCACCTACCTGCGGGATCTGCTCGTGTGCTATCTGAACGGCGAGCAGGTGCTCGTGACCAATAAAGTGCAGAGCGATTTCAGCAACTGGGCGCCGCACCATCTGATCTTCGGCGACGAGTTCAGCGGCGGCCGCGACTGGGCGGGCAGCCTCGAAGGGATCGCAATCCACAGCCGCTTCATCGACCTGCCGGAAGCCGAGAAGCGATACGAACTCTACACCGCACGGCTGAAGACGCGCGAGCCGGCCGCGCGGCTGGTGCTGCAGGGCACGCTGGCCGGCACAACGCCGACGCCGGCCCCGAAGGCGATCGCACCCTACCGTCGCTGCCTTGCGGTCTACGAATATGACGTCGAAAAAGTTGTCACGGGCGACTACAGAAAGAAAAAACTGCACGTGGCGCACTGGGTGATCCTGGATGCGAAAGTGCTGCCCGTGAACCGCAGAAAAGGGATGAGCTATCGACTGACGCTCGAGCGATTCGACGACAATCCGCAACTCCAGGCCGAGCGTCGGGTGGACGACATCGACGAATTCGATTTGCCGCTGTATTACGACGTGGGACGGTGATTGGCAGCACGCGGTGACAAGAACCGAAAGGGCGTGGGCGACAGAGGTCCGCGCGCCCTATGAGACGCCGACAAGGCGGGGGCGGCGATCAGATCATCTGAAAGGAGAAGTGTCATTCGGAAGAAGATGTGCCTTGCTGCTGTTTGCCTGACCTTCATCCTCCCCGTGCTCGGCCTCAGTGCGCGCGCTGCGGACTGGCCCCAATGGCGCTACGACGCCGGCCGCACGGC
>JABMSA010000730.1 GCA_013202185.1 Planctomycetota bacterium | reverse complement strand
TTCTTCTCCTGCGGCACGGGATACACCGCGCTGCCGATGGGCACCTCGCGGTTGAAGGCCAGCACCACGTGCTGGCGGTTGCCGGGGCCGGAGGTCGATTCCAGCCAGGTCTGCACGGACTGCCCGTGGCCGGGCGGCGGCTGCTGGATGCGGAACAGCTTGAGGAAGTCGCCACGCCCGTCGGGCACGATTTCGTGCGGATAGCGCTCGCGGCGCTTCCTGGAATACACCGGCCGGCAGACCTCGATGTCCACGTCGGCCTTGCGGGCGGCGTTGACAAGCCAGGATACTTTCGCGTCGACGGACAGATACAACTTGCCGCCTCGCGCCTCCATTCCCTGCAGGCCGCGCTTGCGTGCGCTGGTTGGCCGGAGCCTGGCGAGTTCGGTCACCTTTTTGGTGGCGATATCGACGGCCCAGATCATGTCGGTGGTGGGATCGATATTAGAAGTACCCGCGAATCCCCAGGCGCTGTTGGCCACGTAAAAGTGCGTCTTGTCGGCGGCGAGGCGTGCGGGGCCCGTCCATGCCGCATAAGAGTGGTGCCCCCACAGTTTCCTGCCGGTGAGGTCGCACTCGATGGTGCTCACGCCGCTCTCGGCGCACGGTGCGCCGAAGTAAACGCGATCGCCCGACGTGCACGACGAGGCCGGCGCCGTGTGGTCGGCCATCCAGCCGCCCGGCCCGGCGTGGCCGTTGAGCCACGGCGAGTTGTCCGGCGAGTTGTCGACGATGTTCGGGTAGGGCGTCATCTGGTAGCGCAGCTCGAGCGGCTTGTGTGTGATCGCCTCCCACTCGTAGGTGCCCGGCAGGATGAAGGTGCCGCGCTCGTCTTTCAGGTTCCAGTATTCGGCGTTTGCGCCCCGGCCGCGCTCCTCGAGAGCGACCAGGTTGCGCACGCGGCTGCCGGCATCGGCCGCGTTGATGACCATGGTCACCTTGCCGTCGTCGGGCAGCTCATAGGGGATTCGGTAGGGCGCGAGGTCGGCCTTCTGCGGCACGAACGCCGGCACCGGCCTATCGCCCAAATCGGTGAAGACGTGCAGCCCCGCGATCCACGCCGCCTGCTTGTCGCTGCACTTCGTGATCACGATCTTGAGGCCGCGGGTGCTCACGGGGCCAAACGACGTCCACCGCCCGTCGCCGTGCTCCTCGCGCGGATCCCGGATCTTCTTCCATTCCCTTTCGGTGCCCACGGCGGGGTTCAGGCTTTCCGGCCCGATGAAGCGGTACAGCTCGTAGCCCAGGAGGTCGTCGTCCATCCAGAGCCCGCACACAGCTTGCTCGTCTTTCCACGACAGCACAAACCACGACGGGTCGATTTCTGAAATCGGCGGGCGCAGGTTCTGCCCCTTTTTGTTCTTGCCGGCGCTGATCCACTTGCCCCGGCCCTTCACGATGTCCGCCGCGGCAAAGGTGTGGGGTGACGAGGCGTAGGGATGCACCGTGTACTCGGCTTCGGCGTTGGCGATGGCGGAAGGGGTAACGTTGTGCAGGCGGCTCGCAAACAGCCGCAGCAGCTTCAGCCGCGACCAGTGCCGGCGCCGGACGTCCGTCACCAGGAGGGCCCGTGTCGTCGTGCCGGCCGGCAGCGCCGCCAGCCGCGCGCCCGACTGGTTCGGCGGCGCGTCGACTGCGATCCAATGGTCTTTCTCCGCGGGATCGCCCGGATAGGGCGCATCGGGCTTGAGGTAGCTCAGCGAGCCGGTGCGCCACATAGCCGACCCAATTTCAACCGCCTCTGTGAAGCCCACGCGATAGTGAAAGGTCTGGGCCTTTCCGCTCTCGGCAACCGGTCCGGCCGACCACGTATCTTCGCCATCGTACAGGCCGAGGGTGGTGAGAACATCAGCGATGACGGCCGGCGTCTCGTCGCCGTCTCGGAAAGTGGCGCACGCTTTTTCGTCGACGTCTAATGAACGGAAGGCCGGCTCAAAGATATCCGCATACAAAAGCGGCATCCACGCTACCGCGATCACGACGCTCACAGCGGTCACCAACTGCCACGGATTCCTGTGCATGTAGATACTCGCCTCATTATTTGTGTTGTTGAACCATCGACTTCATACGGTCATCTACAGGCAAGAGTATACCACATCCGTGAGCCGCCTGCAAGGACTTCCTCAGGGCAGGGTTGCGTGGCGAAGCCGGCCCAAGGCACCAGATATGCAGCATCCCGGTCTACGGTCACCTTGGCGAGCCCTCCGGCGAACGGTTTGCCGTTGAGGGTCACGCTCGGGTCGGCTTCGAAGCCGAAGAGAAGCAGGTCCGTGGCCTTGTCTTCTGTGTTCTGATCCTCCTTGTCTGTGAGTCTCCACTGTACAGTACAGTATTGTACCGGCCTAGCCCGACTTTACGCTTTATACAGTTCGGTAGCGAAAACGGACATGATACAAGGCACGCCCCCTGCCGTCTTGCGCGGCAGGAGCGAAAGTTCGCAGTGAAAACCTTTCGAGGACGACGACGACGATTTTGAACTACTATTTCGGGCACTTGCCATGTGGGGGGGATGTGGCATCCAAAGTAACAAAGCCGTACCGGAGAAAACGGTGTTTGCAGAGCGGGCGGCAATTCACACGTGTGAATGCCGCCCGGGGGCCGCTGTTCATGACTGATGGCTGATTATAGCCACGGTGTTGCGTCGGCGGCGGGTGTGCAGTAGGCCGAGAGCACTTTGTTGATGCCGTTGGCGACGTTTCGGCAGTCGCCGGCCGAGAACCACTGGTTGAGCATCACGTTGACGACGCGGTCGAAGAGGCCGTCGGCGGTGGGGCAATCGCCTCTGGCATAGTTTGCCTGTCCGCCGTTCTCGATATACAGGGGGCATTCGTAGGGGCAGTTGGCTTCGGTTGGGCCGTTCTTGAGGGTGAGAGGGAACATATACGAGTAGATGTGCCAGTCGGGCGCGGTGCTTTTGCCGCGGGTGCCGCAACTGATGCCCTCTGCCTGCAGCGCCGTGGCGATCTTCTGGCTGAGCTCGGCGGTCTTTGGAAAGAATCGCAGTTGGTAGCCGATCTCCCCGTCAGGGTCGTTGAGTTTTTGCGGCACGATTTCCTCGAACGTTTTGAGTCGATTGAGGATGCGCATCTTGACCTTGTGGAAGCGCTTGACGGTGGCGGGCATTCGCTCGAGCTGCACCTGGTCGACCGCTGCCTCGAGTTCTGACATCCGGTAGTTTGTGCCGCAGAAGAGTTCGCCGTTGTAGCGCGGCTTGGCGAATCGGTCGGGCCGCCAGAGCCCGCCGCATTCGGCGATCTGGTTGGCCCGATCCCACAGGCGCCGGCTGTTTGTGATGATGAGGCCGCCTTCGCCGCCGCCTACGATTTTGTAGGCGGAGATGCTGAAGCAGCCCATATCGCCGAAGGTGCCTGCGAGCTTGCCCTTGAATGTGCCGCCGCAGGATTGTGCGCAGTCTTCTACCACTTTGAGCTTGTGCTTGCGGGCGACCTTCATGATTGCGCCCATGTTGCACACGCTGCCCATGATGTGCGTGGGGGCGAGGGCCACTGTGCGCGGCGTTATGAGTGCCTCGATCTCGGAGGGGTCCATCGCGAGCGATTCGTCGACGTCGCAAAAGACGGGAATGCCCTTGGCGGTTACAACGGCCGCCGCCGTGGCGTAAAAGCCTAAGGCGGGGCAGATTACTTCCTTGCCGGGGCCAACGCCCACGGCCACTAACGCGCTGTGGAGGGCTGCAGTGCCCGAGCTGACGCCGATAGCGTGTTTTGTGCCGAACGTTTCGCGCGCGATACGCTCGAACCCCTTGACTTTCGTCTCTTTGAGGTCCGAGTAGTAGTTGGCCAGGAACGGCCCGCTTCCCATGTCTTCGGCGGAGGCGATCGCGCGGATTTTCTTCAGCGCGGCTTTCGAGAATCCGAAGCGCTCGGCCACGGACATGAACTCTTCGACGCCGATCTTGGGCTTGCCCTTGCCCTCGATGCTGCCGAGGGCTTTGACGGCACCCTGCAGTGCCAGTTTTTGCAGGTTTTCTTCTGACGACATTCCTGCTTCGCTCTCCTTTTTTCTCGCTGCGATATCCGTCTGATGGTTTCTGTATATCATTTTCGTTTGCGCCCGACGCGCCCGCGCGGCCGTTGCGGGGCTACGGGCCCGCGCTTGCGCAGCTCGGTCAGGAGGCGCTCGAAATCGTCGCGAAAGCCGGCCTCGAGTTCGATCCACTCGAGTGTTTCCGGGTGGCGAAAAGCGATAGTCGTGGCGTGCAGCGCCTGCCGCTCGATGAGGGGCTCTTCGCTTTCGGTGTGAACGATCTGCTCATCGAGCGTGCTCGGAAACACCGGCGCGCGCGCTCCGTAGAGGTCGTCGCACGCGATGGGATGGCCTATCGCGGCGAGGTGCACGCGTATCTGGTGGGTGCGGCCGGTGCGAGGCATGCACTTTACGAGTGTGTAATCGCCGAAGCGCTCGAGCACCTGGTACACGGTCTGCGCCGGCCGGCCGCCATCGAGGTGTATCGCCATCTTCTCTCTTCGTGTTTTGTGCTGGCCGATGGCGAGGTCTATGAGGTCGGCGTCGAGTTGCGGATCGCATTCCATTATCGCGGTGTAGGTTTTCTCTACTTTCCGATGCTCAAACTGCTGCTGGATGTTGGTGCGTGCGTCTTCGGTTTTGGCAAAGAGCATGATGCCGGTGGTGTCTTTGTCGAGCCGATGCACGATTCCCGGCCGGTCGGTCTCCAGATCCAGCAGTTGCTCGCAATGGTGGAGGATGGCGTTGAGAAGCGTTCCGCCGGAGTGGCCGGGGGACGGATGCGTGACGATATAGGCCTGCTTGTTGATCGCGATTATCGCGTCGTCTTCGTAGACGACCTCGATTGGGATGTCTTCGGGCTTGTTGAGTGTTTGCTCTACTACCGGAAACCGGACGCGTATGACGTCGCCCTTGTGTAGTTCGTAGCTGGGCTTGATCTTGCGACCGCATACGGTGGCCTGGCCCTGCCGGATCAGTTGTTGGATGAGCGTGCGTGAGTAGGCGGCAAATCGCAGGCTGAGGTAGCGGTCGATCCTGCGGCCGGGTATTTCGCGCTTGATGCGAAGCTGGACTTTTTTGACGCCTGCCGTCGTCGAGTTTTCGGTTTGTTGTTCCGTTGGCATTGGCCTGCCTGATGATGCGTTCGGGCAACGTGAGCCCTGCGCGGGGGGTGCCCACACGCTAGCACGATGGGGCTCCCCTTTCGGCAGGGAGCCCCATGTGGTCGTGTCTACAGGTCGCAGTGATCTCCGCCTTACACCAGTTCTTTTGCCACGTCTACTGCGGTTGCGGCGTCGGGTGCATAACCGGCGGCGCCGATCTCATCGGCGTAGCTTTGTGTTACAGGTGCGCCGCCGATCATCACGGAGGCTTCGGCGCCGGCGTCCTTGAGGGCGTCGATGACCGTTTTCATCTGCGGCATGGTTGTTGTGAGGAGGGCGGAGAGTGCGATGATCTTCGCGCCGTCCTTTGCCGCCTGAATGAATTTCTCGGGCGTTACGTCGATGCCGAGGTCGATGACCTCGAAGCCGGCTCCCTTGAGCATCATCGACACGAGGTTCTTGCCGATGTCGT
>JABMSA010000729.1 GCA_013202185.1 Planctomycetota bacterium | reverse complement strand
CGAGCAGGGCGGCGGCAATATCATCAACATCAGCTCGAAGACCGGCGTTCGCGGCTCGGCCAACAACTCCGCTTACAACGCGAGCAAGTTTGGCGTGATCGGCCTGGCACAGGGCTGGTGCCGCGAGCTGGCAAGTCACAACATCCGCGCCAATTCGATTCTGCCCGGCAATGTGCTGCAAGGCAGCGGCATCTGGAGCGAAGAGTACAAGAAAGAAGCCGCACGCAAGCTGGGCATCGGGCCCGACGAGGTGGATGGTTACTACAACAAGCAGGTGCCGCTGGGCAGGCAGTGCACGGTCGAAGACATCGCAAACCTGGTGGTGTTTCTGGTATCTGACAAGGCGTCGTATATCACGGGCACGTCGATGCTCGTCGACGGCTGACAGGAAATGAGGTGAACATTGCGGTGGAGTCGGACCCTGATCCCCACGTTGAAGGAGGATCCTGCCGATGCAGAAGTGGTGTCGCACAAGCTTATGGTCCGCGCCGGGTTGATGCGCAAGCTGGCATCCGGCGCATACACATACATGCCGCTCGGCTTCCGGGCGCTGAACAAGGCCCTGCAGATCGTCCGCGAAGAGATGGACAACGCGGGCGCGATCGAAATCCTGATGCCGGCCGTGCATCCGGCTGAGCTGTGGGAAAAGACCGGCCGGCTCGCCGAGCTTGGCGACACGATGATGCACATTTACGATCGGCAAAACAGGCATTTCGTGCTCGGCCCCACACACGAGGAAATCGTTACCGATCTCGTGAGCCGCGAGGTGAAGTCGTACAAGCAACTGCCGCTCAACCTCTACCAGATCCAGACCAAATTCCGCGACGAGATCCGCCCGCGATTCGGCGTGCTGCGGACGCGCGAGTTCATAATGAAAGACGCCTACAGCTTCGACGTCGACGCCGAGGGGCTGGAGAAGAGCTACCAGGCGATGTACGACGCCTACTGCAAGATCATGGAGCGCTGCGGGCTGAAGTACATCGTCGTGGAAGCCGAGAGCGGCGCGATGGGCGGCGATGTTTCCGCGGAATTCATGGTGCCCTGCTCGGCCGGCGAGGACCTCCTCGCAACGTGCACGCAGTGTGACTACGCCGCGAACATGGAGCGCACCCAGCCTGCACCGCTGCCCGAGGCACAGGCCGAAGAAAAGCCCCTCACCGAAAAGGCCACGCCCGGTGCACGGACCATCGAGCAGGTGTGTGAATTCTTGAAGGCGAAGCCCAAGAAGCTCGTCAAAACAATCATCTACAAGGCCGGTGACGAGACGATAGCCGCGCTCGTGCGGGGCGACCACGAGGTTAACGAAGCCAAGCTCGCGCGGCTGCTCGGCTGTGAAATAGAAACAGCGGATGCCGAAGCCATCGAGAAAGCAACCGGGGCGCCCGTGGGCTTTGCCGGGCCGGTTGGGCTGGGCATCAAAATCATAGCCGATCAGGGCGTCCTGAGCGTTCGTAATTTTGTGACGGGCGCCAACAAGGCCGATACGCACTATTTGAACGTGAATCTCGGCCGCGACTTCAAGCCGGCTCGGATCGCCGACATCCGGTTTGCGGTCGAAGGAGACAACTGCCACAAGTGCGGCGCCGCGCTGCACATACAGCGCGGCATCGAGATCGGCCACGTATTCAAGCTCGGCACGAAGTACAGCAAGAAGCTCGGCGCCGACTACCTCGACGAAAACGGCCAAACCCATCCCGCGATCATGGGATGCTACGGCATCGGCATCAACAGGATCATCGCGGCTGCCATCGAAATGTCGCACGACGACAAGGGCATCATCTGGCCGGCGGGCATCGCTCCGTATCAGGTCGAAGTGATTCCGCTCAACCTCGATATGCCCGAGATCATCGAGCTTGCCGACAAGGTCTATGCCGAGTTGGACGACGCCGGCCTCGAGGTGCTGATGGACGACCGCGACGAGCGGCCCGGCGTCAAGTTCAACGATGCCGACCTTATCGGCCTGCCCGTGCGGGTGGTCGTGGGCAAGAAAGCCATGGCCCAGGGCGGCGTCGAGATGAAGCTGCGCGGCGAGCCCGGGCCGCAGTTGATCTCACCGGAAAATGTGATCGAAGAAGTGAAGAAAAGGTTGGAATCATGAGCCGCGAGTGCTGCATCGGCTTGCGCCTCGGGCATTGGTGCTTCATGATTCACATTAACAACACGGGGGTCCTTAATGGAGACAGTTGATTTCAGAAGCCGGTTTTCGTGGTGGCTGAAGGTGTTTCTGATCACGGGGTTCGTGCTCTTGGCCGTGTTGGGGATAAGCAAGGTCGGCGGGCTGCTCATCAGCGACGCCAAGCTGCTGAGCTGCGAGGACAGCCTCCGGCGCCTCGGCAAGGCTCTGCTCGATTACAAGGATCGCAACAATAACTCCTTCCCGCCGTATATCACGCTGCTGTACCCGGACTACATCGACGACCAGAAGGTGTTCGTCTGCGCGGCCGACCGTACGCACGGCGGGCAGGGGGCTTTTCCACGATGGATGCGCTTCACAAAGGACGGCCGGGAAGACCCCAACTGGAGGGAAGAACTGGCCTACACCGACCTCGACGGCCCAACACTCATCCCCAGCTATACTACTGAAAACGGGAAGGAAGTAATAGGAGACAAAGATACTTTCCCGTGCAGCTACTTCTACCGCTTCAACGACTATCCCACCAACATCTACGACCTGGTCAACGTTGTCACGTGGCAGCAGCGCAGCATGAAGCAGGCCCGGGAGCACGGCGACAAGACCCCTGTGATAAGGTGCTTCTGGCATCTGCCGGAGCACGCAAGCGGCAAGGACGTCCCCACCACAAACCTCACCTACAGGCTCACGCAAACCGAGCGTTATCCGAAGGAGTGGCTGCCGCAGAAGTAAATGCCACGCCTTGCGGGCCTTGACCTGGGCAGGCAGCCGCACTATTTCCGGTTTTCTCGTACCGTCTTTTTGGTGGAGGCATGTTTCGCCTTCACCTTCACCTTCGGCTTCACCTTCGGCTTCACCTTCGCCTTCACCTTCGCCTTCGCCTTTGTCTTCGCCTTTGCCTTCGCTACGGACGAGGACTTTGCGGTGCGTCGGGTGGTCGATGCTCCCTTCTTTTTCACAGCCCCGCCTTTGGCGGGCGCGACCTTTTTCTTGCGGGCCTTGCCTGCGGTGTGTACCGGCTGGGTGTCGTTCTCGACATCGCGTGGCGGTTCTACTCCGGCCAGCTCGATTCCGAAGACGTCGGAAAGGCTTTGCTCGTTCAGCACACGCTCCTTCCTTGCGGGCATCCTGGACACTACCTCCTCGGCCGCGTTCTCGCCGATCAGCTCGGTATGATCTACGCCGCGCAGCAGGAAGAGAAGTTCGGGCTTTTCATCGAGCCGCGCGCCCACGCCGTAGAGCACTGCGGCAACGTGTTTGCACATGTCGGCCCAATCGGGGCATGAGCAGTCGAGTGCAATTTCGCCTGGCAGCGGAAAAAGCCCCTGATCGCGGTCTGTCATGATCGCCATAACCTGCTCGGAGAGCTTGCCCTGAATTAGTTCGAGGGCGGAGCCGACTTGCCCGGCGCTGCTTTCTTGAAGGTTCTTCCACTTCGCGGCCGACAGTGTCTTTATGCTTATCTCCACGTCGTACGTCGATGAGCCGCTGACCTTGGCCTCGATCTTTCCCTTCTGAACATCCAGGTGGCAAACCGAGCCGTTGCGCACGTAGGTGCGGCCGCGCGGGAGGCGGTTCTCGTAGTCGCTGAACTTCTCCAGGTGCTCGCACCATGCGCGGCCCCAGAAGGTGGTGGCGATGGTGCGCCCCTGTATGGTTATGGGCTGAATGTTCATACCCTTCTTGCGGAGTTTTTGCATTGCTTTGGCGGCTTTCGCCCGTCGTTTCGAAACGGGCACGTATGCCCGCCATTGTCCGTACCCCATTAGTTATTCCTCCGCGATGGCTGCCATGTCGAGCTTCACGAGATCCAGCAGCGATTCGTCGTCCATTTCGGTTATCATCCCGGGCGCGCCGCCCGTGAGGATGTCGTCGGCCAGTTGCGTCTTGTCTTGAATGAGGTCGTTGATCTTCTCTTCGATTGTGCCCTGGCACACAAACTTGTGCACCATGACGTTCTTCTTTTGTCCGATACGAAATGCCCGGTCGGTCGCCTGGTTCTCGACTGCCGGATTCCACCAGCGGTCGAAGTGGATGACATGCGATGCCGCGGTGAGATTCAGCCCGGTGCCGCCGGCCTTCAAGGACAACACGAAGAACGGCGGGCCGTCTTCCCGCTGGAAGTCGTCGACCAGCTTTTTGCGTTTCTTCACGCGGACCTGGCCGTGCAGCACCAGGCCGGGCCGGCCAAACACGGTGGCCAGGTGATCCGACAGTGGCTGAGCCATCTCGCGGAACTGAGTAAAGACGAGGACCTTCTCTTGTCGCGCGGCTATTTCGTCGCATATTTCGCGCAGACGCAGAAACTTGCCGCTCGCATCCGGCGCGTAATCTCCCGAGGCAAGCCACTG
>JABMSA010000728.1 GCA_013202185.1 Planctomycetota bacterium | reverse complement strand
GCGGGGAAGCTCGCCGAGGCGCCGGATGCGACAATCGGCGCGCCGTCGTTCCACCAGTAGCGGATCTCCTTTACACCCACGCCGGCGTCGGTTGCCGTGAGGGTTACCTGCGGCTGGGTGATGAACCAATCGTCGAGGCCGTCGGGGGCCGGCGGTGCGGTGGCGAGCGTCGTGATCGGCGGCAGGCCGTCGACACTGAACGTGGCATCATAAACGTCTTCGGGCTCGCCGTTGTTTCCGTCGCCGTCCTGGTTCAAGGGATTGCCCGTTAGGTCGGTTATTCCGGGTCCCATCGTCAGGGTGTATGGCCCGTCGGCTGTTTGCGCAGGAAACTGCACGTCGAATGTGTTGAAGAGCCCGGGATTGCCGGGGTCGACGACGAGCGCTATTGCTATCAGCGAGCTGTCTACGTTGCCGGCGGGTGTTGCCATCGCCACGTCGTCGCCGGTGAAGCTGCCGGCCGCCATCCATTCGTCGAATGTCAGGCGCACGCCGGTGATGCCCGGGCCGACCAGCCCGGTGGGCTCATGCCCGGTTACGGCCGGGCCGAATGTGTCGGGAACGAGATCGAACGTGTCGTCGAACTCGTCGGCCCCGATCTCGCCGTTGATGTCGTTGTCGTTCTGGTTGAGCATGTTGCCGGCGAGGTCGCGGACGTCCGGCCCGATAAGGAGGGAATACGCGCCTGCCGCGGTTTGGTTGGGGAACGTGATCGTGAAGGCTGCCCCGGTGCCGCTGACGCCCGACACCGCGCCGAGATCAACGTCGCCCGGGCCAGTGAAGACCACGTCGCTCGCGTCGAAAGTGGCGGGGTCGATGTCTTCGTCGAACGCAACCTGTCGCTCGGCGAGCGGGCCAAGCTCGGTGGGCGCCCCTGCAACGCCAAGCGGGCCGGCGGTGTCGATGGTAACCGGCAGTGCGTCGGTGGCCTGTGCCCCGGCTGGCGGATCGAGCGTGGCGCCCGCGTTGTGGAGGCCGTCGGCCAGGGCCGGCGACGTGAATTGATAGGTGCCGGCGGCGCTGACGAGTTGAGCGGCGTCTTCTCCGCTTTCTCCGTCGAAGTCGATGCCGATGCGCCCGGCCTTGTTGACGGTGACGTTGAACAGCAGTTCTGTCTGGTTGGTCAGATCGTCGTCGCTGGATGCTCCGGTATCGGTTGTGGCATCGAGGTCAAGCGCCACGGTCGCCGGGCCGGTTTCGAGCGGCAGCGCTTCCTCGTGGTCGCCGCCCAGGAGCTTGTTTCCGGCGAGGTCCTGGATGCTGGTCGTGCCGTTGATGGTGAGGCGGTATAGTTCGTCTTCGAGGGGCGGGGCGATGGCCAGTGTGGCCACTCCGTCGCCGCCGTCGCCCGCGACGTATGTGATGTTGGTGATCCTGCCGGTGAGGTCGGGCTCGTTGCCGTCGTCGAAGGAGCCGTCGCCTCCGCTGGCGAGCAGCGTGTAGTTTGCGACGTCGGTAACGGTGGCCTCATCGATGCCGCCAAGATCATGATATGTTACTTCGATCGTTGAAGGAGCTATGGTAATGCCGGTGACGTCGGGGGGCGTTTGGTCGATGACGAATGTGCCGACGTAATCTTCGGGTGCGATGCCGTCGGCGTTGCCGTCGAGGGGTGTGCCGTTGGTGTCGCGAAGGCCGGGATTGCCCGACGCTGCGGTGATCTGATAGGCGCCCTCCTCGAGGAAGTCGGCCTGCTGGAGGCCGCTGTAGCGGACGTGGGACTGGCTGTAATTGTAGAACGCCACCTTGCCGACGCCCAATGGCGATGGATCGTTGACGCTGGTTTCCCACATGACGGCGCCGTTGCTGGTGCGGCGGATGCTGATATCTATATCGCCGTTTGACTGGTAGCGGAAGGAGAATTCATACTCGACGTTGTCACCCCAGCCGGCGGAAGTATTTAAGTGGGAGGCCAGGCGCTGGACTTTGGCGCCTGCAGGCAGGGACCAGAAATTGACGCCGCCGGAAGCTGAGTTTGTTATCTTGACCAGCATGAATCCCTCGTAGCCGGTGCCCGAGGAGGCCTGGTTGGTTTGCTTCCATGACAAGAGGTAGAAGTTGTTCGGCTTTCCTCCGGATGTCTGAAAACCGAATGCGAATCCGACGAAATCGTCGTCGCTGGTGGTTTCGACCTTGATCTTGCCTCTGAATTGCCTGTCGATGAGGTCGAAATCGCTGACGTAGAAGGTCGGCGCCCCGTTGATGTATTGCTTGACGCTGTAGCCGCCTCCCTCGATCTGCCAGTCGCCGGAGCCGCCGGCTGCATAATCCATCTCGCCCCAGGCGCTGAGGTTGACGGTGTTGTCGCCCACGGCGAGAAGTTCGATCTGCGTGGTGCCGTCTATGTAGGAAGGCGAGACAACAACGGTGCTGTCGTCTCCGCCGCCCGGCGCGCGGTCCGAGCCAAGGTGCTGCAGGCTGTAAGTGCCGGTGTCGCGCGCGTCGGCGCCGACCACGGGCTCAGATGTCTGGAGCGTAACCGACGAGACGGGCTGGTTGGTGTGGCCGTCGGGGTCCTGCGACACTATTGTCGGGCCTGCGTCGATGTCGAATGTTGCCTGGGCGTTGGCTGTTTGGCCCGAAACCGACACGACTTGCGCGTCTACCTGGTTGGGGCCCCACGTGGTAACGGCCACGACTTCCGGGCTGGTGAATGGCGTCGATGCGCCGCCGTTGATCTGATACTCGGTAGTATCGATACCCGACATGCCGCCATCGGCCGTAAGGGTGGCCTGAACGGCCCCGGCGTAGAGCCCGCCGCCGAGATCGGTTCCGGCCAGCGCAATGCCGACGGTGACCGTCGAGTCGTCGTACTTGGTGTCGACGGTTTGCTCGTCGGAGACGTTTCCGGCGTTGTCTTCTGCTTCATAATAGAGGGTATGCTCGCCGGGCGCCGCAGGCAGGGCCACGGCGCTGCCGGCAACTTCGGTGGGGGCGTCGGCATCCCAGTGGTAGCGGACGAGCGCCACGCCGGAAGTCTGGCCGTCGAGTATAATCGCGATGCCAAAGAGATCGGCGGCGGTCACGGTGACGGTGGGCTGTGTGAGGTGCCAGCCGTTGCTGCCGTCGGCGGGCGGATTCACTGCAGCTTGGGTCGTCGGTGCGGCAAGGTCGATCTTGATCTGGGCGGTCTGCTCTACCTCGGGGTTGCCGTTTTCGTTGACGGCATAAAAGTGCAGCGTCGCCACGGGAGGACTGCCGGGGAAGGTGGCGGTATTGCCGGCCGCAACGGTTTCGCCGGCGTCGCCTTCCCACCGATATCTGATTTCGGCGATGGCCTCGCCGCCCGGGTCGGATGCGTTGAGGGTGACGTTGGGGATAGTCACAAACCAGCCGTTGCTGCCGTCGGGTGCGGCCGGATCAGTAGTCAGGACCGTGACCGGCTGGGTTGTGTCGATGTTGAACGCCACGCTCGTGCCCGTCTGCTTGCCGGAGTTGGTGACCACTTTGGTCTCGAGTGTGTGTGGGCCGTCGGTGAGAACGTCGACTACTTCGCTGTCGCCGTAGAGCGTCCACGGGCCGGCATCGAGGGTGTATTCGGCGCTGGCGATGCCGGATGTGCCGCCGTTGGCGTGAACCATCAGGCCCACGGCCGAGTGGTACCAGTCGGCGCCGTAGGGGCCGTCGCCGGTGGAGAAGTGGATGGCGGTTGTGGGGGTGCTTGTATCGAGCTTGATCTGCACGGTTTCTTCGTTGAAGTTGTCGACGTTGTCTACGCCTCCGTAGTGCAGCACGTGGTCGCCTTCGGACGCCGGTACAACGGCCGTGTCGCCGGGGACGTCGGTGGGGGCGCCATCGTCCCACCAGTAGCGAATCGCTTTCATTCCCGAGTCGCCGTCAGTGGCTGTGATGGTGGCTGTAGGCTGTGTGAGGTACCAGTCGTTGGCTCCGCCGGGTACGGCCGGATCAATGGATAGCGAGTTGGCGGGCGGAACGTCGTCGAGCGTTATCTCGACGGTCGTCCACACGGTGTGGCTAAGGCCCGAGTTTACGAAGCCTGCGTTGGGGTCGTCGGTCACGCGAAGGGCAACGTCGTTCGTGCCGGCGGTCGTAAATGAATATTGCGTGATCGGTGTGTTGCCTTCATCGAAGTCGTAGGGGAAGACGTTGTCGAGTTCCCACTCGTACGTGGTGAGATGATCGACTGGTGCGTTGATGTCGTAGGACGCCGAGCCGTCGAGCGTTACAAGAGGAAACGTCGAAGGGCCGATCCAGCCGGAGTAGGGGCCGCCGGGGATCGCCGTGGGCGGGTGGTTGGGAGGCGTAATATAAACCTGCTGCGTCGCGATGCCCTGCTGGGGCGGGTTCTGGTTGTTCGCCACGGTGAGCACAACGGTAAACGTTTCCTGTGTTGTGTAGGTGTGTGTAGCGATCACTCCCGTGCCCGTGGTGTCGTCGCCGAAATCCCAACTATACGTCAGCGGGCGTTCGTTGGGATCGAACGAGGCGGAAGCGTCGAACGTGATTTCGATGTCGACGTCGGCGGGGTTGGGCTCGATTGTAAACGATGCCACCGGCGGCTGGGTGATGACAGCGGTCGTCATGATGAGCACACCCATTGCCGTACGCATCTGGGTTCCGAGGTAGGGCGAGATCCAGGTGTCGTTATCGTTCCAGTAACCGTCGTTGTGCTGGCTGCCCACTAACCAGTTGCAGTATTCGGTGTACCAATTGTGGCTGCCGAAGGTAGCGATTTCGGGGGAGGCGAGGCGTGCGCCCTTCATCACGGCGTACATCGGATAGAACATTCCGACGTTACCGGTGCCCCAGTTATTGGTGATGTAATTGACGGCGTTTTGCACTTTCGCATCGGTCTGGTCTTTGCCCACCCACCAGAAACAGGCCAAGCCAGCCCCGGTTTTTGTCACGTTGACGGTCTCCCCGGGATGAGTGTATCCAAAACCTCCGTTGGCGTTCTGATCGTAGACGAGCCAGTGGTCGCGCAGCCGGGTCTTGACGCTGGAATGCACGTCGATTCCCAGGTTCTCTTCCGCCGCGTGCATTCCCAGCACGGGCCACTGCACAGCGGACATGTCGGGCCACTGATTATAACTGTAGCGCCAGCCGCCGGCGCCGTCGCCGGAGTCGTACTGTCCGCCGCCGAAATAGTCGGACATTTCCTGGGCGACCTGCTTGTACGTGTGGCCACGCACTTCGGCAATGCCCAGTCCGGCAGGCACGATCTTGTCAGGCTCTTGAGCGCCCGAAATCGCCAGCAAAACGATGCCACCCTCGTAGAAAGTGCGGGCAGTGTTCGAGCACAAGCCGTAGCCGTTGGCGCCCATGTCGAACCACTTGTCGGTCTCGCCGAAGTTGTACCTCCGGAGGGTGCCCATCAGGTAGTTCAGGCCGCGCTGAACGGTGTCGGTGTACGGGTTGTCCGCATCGCCACTGGGCAGGAAGCCGCTGTTTTCGAAAGCGGTGACGGCTATCCCGGTTGCGGCCATGTAATAGCCGTCTCGGGGGCGCCAGTAAGCGGTTGCGGTTTCTCCGGATCCGCCGAGAGTGGGCACCTTGTGCAGCCACCACAGGCCATCGTCGATGGCGATATGTCGCTTTGTGTCGAGGCTCTCGGGCCGCACGACGATGTTGTAGACGTCAGACGCGGTGAAGCCGGTGGAATCCTTGACGGTGATGGTGGCGCCCCACGGCTTGTTGTCGGCGCCGTCGGGGAAGGTGTGGTCGAGCTGGAGGTTTCGCCCGGGATATGCCAGCCAGCCCGTGCTGTAGCCGTCGGTGAGATCCCACTTGTACTGGCTGAGGGCCGCCGTTCCCTGCGTTGCCACGGCCTTGAGGCGCGCGCGCTTGCCGTTGTATATCTCGTGAGGCAGCGTGCCCCGCCACGGGGCAACGTGAACCTGCGGAGGCACGGGATCTTCCTGGATGGTCGTTTGCGCTATGGCCGGGGTCGGTGCTACGACGAGCGTCGGCTCTTCGGGCAGCGGCTGCCCGAGCACCCGCACGGGATTGTTGCTTTCGAGGGCGTAGTAGCCGTCGGGCAGAGCAATAGTCTTCGATTCGCCCCCGCTCAGGGACAGTGTCTGGACTTCGTTCAGGGTATTGAGCGTAGCAGAATAATAGATGGTCACATCCGTGTTGTCGAGGTCGGCTTCGATGTCCACCGAGCCGTCCGACACGAAAGCCTGTTCGAGGGTGGCCTGGCCCGAGGCCGTCGCCGCCACAGCAAATAAAATGAGCGAAGCCAATCCAAACGATCCGAGTTTCATAACATTCTCCTTAACAAACCTGCATGCCTTGTCGGAAACAACTCACACATGAAAAACGCGGCTACCACACAGCATCAGCAGGCCGGGTCGATCCCCGGGCCGCTCTGTCGGTGGCCCATACACAAAAATGTTCTGATCACACTTGGAGCGCACTTTGGGTGGAGACGGTACGATCCCAGTTACACTATTTATACCACATAAAGGGGCGAATGTCAAGGAAAACTTCGGAATTTTCATAAAGATTCGGCACAAAGAGTTTGATACGAACCAGAAATGCGCTATACTTAAGCGTGTAGTAGACGCCAACACAGTTCGAAGTGCGTCCGTTCGCACGCCCTGCCTCGCGGAGTTTCGATATGCTGGAAGCCACCTCCCGGGAAGAGAAGCGGGCTTGGATCATCAGGGTGCAGATCGTTGCTGTGCTGCTGGCAGCGGCTTGCGCCGTGTATCCGCAGGACAATTCCATCGCAGAATCCCTCCGGCGGCTTCACCCCACACTGACCACCTTTATCGAGACAGTGAGGCTGTTGGGCAAGTTCGACATCGTTTTTCTTTTCATGCTTCTTGTGTGCTGGGCAGGGGGCAACAAGCGGATGCTGTGGCGTTTTGTGCCGGCTGCGGCGATGTCCGGAATACTTGTGCTCATTATTAAGGTAACGGTCGGACGCCCCAGGCCGGGGGGCGACGGCCTGTCGTTTCCGTCGGGGGATTCGTCCATCGCGTTTGTTTGGGCCACGATCGTGGCGGCGGAGTATCCGGTGCTGGCTGTGCCGTGCTTCGTTGCCGCGACAGCAGTGGCGGCGATGCGCGTCGTCTGCAACTTGCTTTATCTTTCAGATGTCTTCGCCGGCTCGGCCGTTGGCCTCGCGGCGGCGGCCGTGGCAATACACACCGTGCGCAACGACGCACCCGAGTGGCTCCTTGAGCCGCTGAGGCGGGCTACGGCGGCCCTCGCGGGTCTCGTGAAAATGATGCTTCGATTGCTCAGGCACGGTTCGGGTAGCGTCGGCACCAACGCGCCGGGCCACATCGCCAACACATCGCCCGATCGTCAGACCGCGCGTTTGCAGCAGGCCTGCAAAGCGGCGCTCATCGTATCCGCGTTGCTGCTCGACGTGCTGATCAGAGCCTTCACAGACAGTCATCGGTATCCTGTCATCGTGCTGGCGGCGTTTGTCATGGCGTTGGCGCTCGGCTGGTTTCTTGTGCGCATTCAACGCGGCCGGCCCTCGGTCTGAGAAGATTGGTGCTGAGAGCCAACGTTTTTCTCTTGACTGAAGGGTGCCACAAGTGTATATTAGTACAGAGAAGAGGTTGTACCGACTATGATGAAGGCCTCGATAATTCTTTTTTGCCTGTGCGTCGGCTTGTTGCCTGCAATTGCGGCCGATGCTCCCCCCAGCTCAGCAGATGGTGTGCAGGGCGAATCTGCCCGTATCTGCGTGGTGCTCATCCACGGCCCGATCGACCGCGCGATGCAGGCGTTTGTGCGGCGCGGCATCGAGGTAGCCAAGAAGAACAAAGCAGGCTACGTTATCTTTGATATCGACACTTTCGGGGGCGGGATCGAACCGGCAATGGGGATCACAGGCCTTATCGGGTCTGTTGAGCCGGCCGTCAGCGTGGCGTATGTGGGCACTACGGAGAGAGGCGTGAGCTGGTCGGCCGGCGCGATAATCGCTTTTTCCTGCGCCCGCATCTATATGGCCCCGGGCACATCGATAGGGGCGGCGGCACCGGTGTATCAGAGCAACAGCGCCATGGAGATGGCCCCGGAAAAAGTGGTGAGCGCCGTTCGTACGCAGTTCGCCGCACTGGCGAAAAAAAACGGCTACCCGGAAGGCATAGCCCTGGCAATGGTCGACATGGACGTGGAGCTGCTCGAGGTACGCGTAGACGGCAAGCTGATGGTTGTAACCGAAGACGAGCTGGTGGATATCGACCGCGAAGCCCGGAAAGCCGGCCACGAGGTGGAGGTAGGAAAAACCGTTTCCGCGAAAGGAAAACTTCTCACCCTCACGGCCGACGAAATGGAGAAGTACGGCGTGTCGTCGGGGACGATCCCGAGCCGCGACGAGCTATGCAAGACGCTGGGCGGCGAAAACGTTGAAGTAGTCGTGCTCGAGATGTCTCATGCCGATCATATCGTCAGCCTGCTCACGAACACTTCCGTCATCGTCCTCCTGATCATGATCGCCCTCGTCACGCTTTACCTCGAGATCACCACCCCCGGGTTCGGCGTTCCCGGCACGGTCTCCCTGATATGTTTCGCCATCCTGCTCACGAGCAACTTCATGCTGGGCAGGGTGGGCTCGGTCGAGCTGTTGATGCTGGTGCTGGGCGTGGCGCTGCTGATAGTGGAGATTCTGCTGATACCGGGATTCGGCGCCGCCGGGATCACCGGCGTGCTTCTCATCGCGGCGTCACTGGTGCTCACGATACAGGATTTCACGGTGCCGAGGTTTCCACTGCAATGGGATATGCTCCTCGCCAACCTGATCATCGTCGGCGTGGGTGTTTTGCTGGGATTTGGAATTGCGGCGCTGCTGGCCATGTGGCTGCCGGACATTCCCGTGCTCAAGCGCCTCACGCTTACGTCTTCGGAGGTGGCCTCCGAAGGCTTCACGGTGCAGCCGCCCGAGGTCAGCAGCAAGATGATAGGCAAGCGGGGTGTCTCGACCACCAAGCTTCGCCCTTCCGGCAAGGCACGGTTCGACGGAAATGTGATCGTTGTTGATACAGACGGAGAATTCGTGGATGCCGGCCAGGCCGTGGAGGTCATCGAGGCGAGCGGCAACAGGATAGTTGTAAGGAAGTGCTGATATGGATTTATGGGTGTGCATAGCGCTCCTCGTGATCGGCTTCGTTGCGATCTTCCTCGAGATATTCGTGCCGGCGGGCGGCCTGATAGGGCTGGGCGGCTTCATGTGCATGCTCGTTGCGGTGTTTTACGGCTTCAAGCACGACACCATAACGGGCATGCTGATGCTGTTGGTGACAATCATAGGCACACCCGCCGCAGTGCTGCTGGCGTTCAAGATATTCCCGCACACCTACATTGGCAAGAGGCTCATACTCAAGGAAACACAGAAACAGGAAACAGGCTACACTTCCTACACCAGCGAGAAATACGCCAACCTGCCGGGCGCCGAGGGCACCACGCTCACAACCCTCCGCCCATCCGGAATGGCAAGGATAAACAACCGCAAGTACAGCGTCGTCACCGATGGCGAGATGATAGAATCGGGCACAAAGATCAAGGTGACCACAACGGAAGGCAGCCGCATTGTCGTGGCCAAGGCGGAGCCCACCGGGCAGGAAGCTGTTTGATCTTCGTGAAAATCGTACCCTGATCCAGGAACCGTAACAACACTTCGGAAAGGAGATCGAAAGTGGGTGGTTTCAAAGGCATAGCAATCGTAATTATTGGGCTGGTTGCCTTGGGCGTCTTCGCCATAATGGCCAAGTTCTTCGGACTGTGGCTGAGGGCGATGCTCTCGGGCGCACGGGTAGGTTGGCTGCAATTGATCGGAATGTCACTGCGGCGCGTCAGCCCGTCGATTATCGTCGACAGCCGCATAATGCTCGAAAAGGCGGGCCTCCCGCTGGATACCGATCTTCTGGAGACCCACACCCTCGCGCGCGGAAACGTGCTTCGGGTGTGCATGGCTCTGATAGCGGCGCACAAGGCAAACATCCCGCTCGACTTCAAGCAGGCGGCGGCCATCGACCTCGCCGGAAGAGACGTACTCGACGCCGTGAAAACCAGCGTCAATCCAAGGGTGATCGACTGCCCGGACCCCTCCAAGGGCCGGGCAACCATTGACGCCGTCGCCAAAGACGGCATCCAAGTGAAGGCAAAGGCGAGGGTCACCGTGCGCGCCAACATCGAGCGC
>JABMSA010000727.1 GCA_013202185.1 Planctomycetota bacterium | reverse complement strand
TAGTCCGGCTTGTCCAGCAGGATGCCGTGGATCCCCGTCCCATGTCCTTCGCCCTCGAGGCAGAGCCCGTTTACGCCACACCCGATCGCGCCCGTAATGTCTAGCAGGCACTTTGCAGCCTCGTCCGCCAGTCGCAGGATCGAGCCGCCTGGATCTCTGTAGCTATAGGTCGCCAGCCCTCGCAGTTCCGTATGCGAATGCAGGTGTAGCGTCGAACAACAATACGTGCCCGGCGGCACGATCACCGCTCCCTTCGCTTCGCCCGCCGCGTCCAGCGCCCGCTGGATAGCCCCCGTATCATCCGCCTGGCCATCGCCCTTGGCCCCGAACTCACGAGCATCTAACATTCCGGTCGTCATCGGTCCGGTCCTCTGCATCGAGTTAAGCGGCCCAATCAGCCCCACTTACCGCAAAAGCAACGCCACGTGTCGGGCATACTTGACAGAGCGAAATCTGTTCGCTACTGTCCTGGCCGCACTTGAGGAAGCGCGTTCTGCGGCACAGGCAAGAGCTAAGATACGTCAATCGACACGGCCAGGAAAGCCCAGAAACTCGTCTCTCTCAGATTGCTGCGTAGGGAACGCCTTCTGTTCCAGCCGGCCCGGTTCAGGCGCACGTGCTTGCCACCTTCTTCGAGCGGCCGACAGCTCCTGCTGTCCGGACTCCATCCGAGGGATGACGCCAAGTGGTCTGCTTGGTGGCAGATCCCATGGGCGCTTCTGCTTCTGACCTGCCACCGGCCACGGAAGATTTGGCGTTCCACCGTTCCCGGCAAATCCCTGTTTTTCTCGAGCCAAGGAGGTCATCATGAAACTCATCATTGTGAAGGACGCCGCAGAGATGAGCCGCAAGGCTGCGGAGATCTTTGCCGCCCGTATCAAGAAGAAAGCGAACCTCGTTCTGGGCCTCGCGACCGGCAGCACCCCGGAGAAGATGTACGCCGAATTGGCCAAGATGAACCGGAGGAAAGAAGTCGATTTCACCGAAGTCTCGACGTTCAACCTGGACGAGTACGTCGGGCTCCGTGGAGATCACGACCAGTCCTATCGCTACTTCATGAACAAGAACCTGTTCAACAAGATCAACATCCAGAAAGAGAACACGCACGTGCCGGACGGCATGGCGCTGGACACCAAAGAAACGTGCAAGCTCTACGAACTGGCCATCAAGGGCGCGGGCGGCGTTGATCTTCAGCTCCTGGGAATCGGGTCGAACGGACACATCGCGTTCAACGAGCCTGGCAGCCCGAAGGCCTCACGGACCCGAGTCGTGAAGCTGACCAAGAACACGATCAAGGACAACTCGCGGTTCTTCAAGAAGGTCTCTGAGGTGCCGACCAAGGCGCTCTCGATGGGCAACGGCACCATCAACGAGGCCAAGGAGATCGTCCTCATCGCCAACGGCGCCAACAAGGCCAAGGCGGTCAAGGCCACGCTCGAAGGCCCCGTCACCGAGGCCGTCCCGGCCAGCCTGGTGAGGGATCACAAGAAGATCACCTTCATTCTCGATGAAGAGGCCGCGAGCCTGTTGACCAAGAAAAAGTAGTTCGGAGTTCCCGGGCCTCCCGCCTGCCGGGAGGCCCGGGCACATATCCTGGAGGGTCGAAACGTGGATCTGATCGCGAATTTCAAGGAACAGGCCCGCGCGGCCGATGTGAGCGTAATCTTCCCTGAGTCGGATGACCAGAGACTGGTCGACGCGGCCAGGCAGATCGCATCAGAGGGCTGGGCGAGACCCATCCTGCTCGGTACCGAAAGTCCCGGCGAGGGTATTGCCGTTCTGGATCACAAGGACGCCGGGAAACTCGAGACCTATGCCGCTTCATACCACCAGGCGCGAGAGAACGTGTCCGAGAAGATCGCTCTTCGGCTCGTCAAGAAGCCGCTCTTCTTCGCGGGCATGGCCGTAGCTGCGGGCGAAGCGGATTGTATGGTGGCCGGCGCCGCGAACACGACCGCGAACGTTATCATGGCCGCCTCGCTGACTATCGGCCTGGCGGAGGGCATCAGTATCCCCTCCAGCTTCTTCCTGATGGACTTC
>JABMSA010000726.1 GCA_013202185.1 Planctomycetota bacterium | reverse complement strand
CTCATTGAGCGATTGATCTCGACGAGCGTCTTCGCTCGTCGCCCTGCCTTCTTAGGCGGACACCCTCTCAAGAACTTTTGGGCTTTCGGGGGTCTGAGGCCGTAAGCGCACTGCTCCTGAACCGTCAAGACATGAGAAAGAGCAGGATAATTAGTCGCATCCCGGGCGGCCGTTCGTGGGGAGGTCGGGGGTTTATCTCGACAAGGTGCCGGCGGAGTGCGGCCTGCACAGGGATGATGTTTTCATCACATCTGTGCTGAAGTGCTATCACCCCGGCCGCCCGAAACGCCGCCAGGTGGAAGCTTGCATACCATGGACGGCCAGGTTGCCGTCCTGAGGCCCCGTAAGATCCTGGTGATGGGCCGCGCGGCGGCTGCGGGGCTGCTCGGTCGGAAGCGCCCGGGCACCGAAACCGATGCAGACGAATGGCAGGGAATCTTGTGCGTGCCGAGGTGCCATCCTGCGGCGGCGATGCGTTTTCCCCGTAGGGATCGGCAATTCCGACGCGACGCAGCCGCCCTGATACGGATGCGCACGCGCCGGCGCACGTGACGCGCACGCCGGGCGGCACACAAACCCGGTGGCCTCGCGTCCTTTCGGCAACCGCCCGACTCAGAACACAAGACCAAGACCAAAGAACGGGCCCTGGATGGAGAAATCTCCCCGGTTGGTAATGTTCTGTATCGAGTTTTCAAACTCTACGTCGGCCTGAAACACCTTGTATCCGGCCGTCAGGTACAGACCTTCATAGAACGTCCAGATGAACGCGGCCTCCGCGTCTACCACTTCACCGTTTGCGTCGCTCACACTCAAGGACATTCCAATGACCTGGGTGCGAAGAAGGAGGGTGTCGGACAAGGAAACCGTCATCTCAATGCCGAGCAGCGGTATGCCGACGATGGAGGTCTCTTCGGCGATGGCGCCCGTGGCGTTTGCCATTTCCATCGTGGCCCTGTACGCCCCGCCGCCGCCAAGAACGGTGAAGTCGAGTTGTTCGCCGTCGATGAACTTGTAACCAAGAAGCACGTAGTAGGCGCTCATCGAGAAATCGGTTATCGTTTCGACGCCGCTGTTGAACGTGATGCCCCCGAAGCTGATTGGACTCGCGAGGGATTGCGAGCCCTCGTAGTTGGCGTGCCAGACGCTCACCCGCAGGTCCCAGTTCTCGGCCATGCCGATGTTGAGCCTTATGTACGGGCCGACTCCCGTCGAGTCGATGCCGGTGTCTTCCACGAAGTCAATCTCACTTCCGGCCGTTCCTTCCCTTCCCCATTGAATGGTGCCCTCGAGTTGGCTGACCCACGCGTTGAGCTCGAGCGTGATCGGCGGGTAGTCCGCGAAGTCGTCTTCCCACCAGTCTTGCGCTACGCTCACGCACGGAAACAAGCATATGGTTGCGATTAAAAGTAATGTGCGTTTCATTCTCTCCTCCTGACCTTTTCGACAAGGCGGATGTGTTGTGCGACCGGAGGGACGCTCCCGCCGGCTCAATCACGCTACTAGATCGTGCCCGCCTGTAGGCTCCCTCTTGCTGGCCCGGCAATCCCGCCCCGCCGATGGGAAAGCGGGCCTATTCTCTTATCGCTTTTCGGGCCGTTAAAGTTTCATCTCATTCGAAAATTCTCGTAGGAAACGGTGTGGGAAAGGCCGACACGGCCAGACTGCAAGGCGCAGCAGATGGCGCCGCATCCGGCGTAGGGCCAGCGGCCGGGGGGGAGGGGGCGACGGGCGTGGGTAGCTACCAGTCATGGCTCCACCGGCGCAGAGCCGGACTATTGCCCACAAATTGCGCTGGACACAGCGGAGCATCTTCTTGCGCGAGACTTTCGTCTGAAGTGCCTCCGGTTTCATTGTGGCTTGGCGCTCCAGCTCGTCGGGCCTTCGGTCGCGGCGTCTTGCGAAGCAGGTGAAGAACATTTCCCGGCCGGCGATACTGCCTCCGTCCGCCCACTACGTCTAACGGCGTCTTACATTATCAGCAATATACGCCAGTGCTCGGAACAGGAAGCCGAGACCGCCCGCCCTATTATACGCCCTTCCTTCGCCTCATGATCAACGCAAATGACAAGCGTCGTCGT
>JABMSA010000725.1 GCA_013202185.1 Planctomycetota bacterium | reverse complement strand
TCGTTCATCCACCAGAGGATTTTCGGCCCGTGATTGAAACTCGGAGCGCAACCGGTCTTCTGCAGCACTTCCTCGCCCGCCCGGTTGTTCATCAGCTCGATGTGGGGCCTGCATCGCGTATCCAGCCACGAGTCGTAGGGTGTGACGTTCCTGCCGTCGGCACCGATGCCGATTACGCCGGCCATCTGTCCGTCGATCCCGATCCCGGCCACGGAGCCTGCCCCCAGCCTGGCCGTGCGAACACACTCGCGAATCGTCTGGCAGACCGTGGCGAACTGATGCTCAGGGTCCTCCTCGACCGTTCCGGGCGCGGGGCGAATCAGCCGCGACTTGCGAAAAGCCTTCGCCAGGCACGTGCCGTCCTGTGCGAACAGGGCCGCCTTCGTCCCCTGAGTCCCGATGTCCACCCCAATGACCGCCTTTTGGCTCATCGCGCGTCCTCCGCGCTCCCCGCAACCATAATCCGTTCTGTGAGCCTACCACCGATAGTGTTTCGCCGCCTCCTCATTCCAAGGCTGATCGAGCAGAAGGTCGATGAGCCCTTTCGCCTGCTCGTAGGAACGCGTCCTTCCATCGTCCATCAGCGACAGCACCAGCGGCCGCCGATCTCCTGTCAGGAAGGCTTCGAGGATGTTCTCCATTCTCACCCACCGGGGGATCATCACGTTGTGCATGACGCGCGCCGGGAAGTCTCCGACCATGACACCCTGAAAACCGCCGCCTGAAACGACCACCGGGATTTCGACGAGCACGTCGTCCGGAATGCCCTTGATGCAGCCGTTATTGGGGATGTTCAGCTCGAGCAACTTCTGCTTGTCGTTCGCAATCGCGTCTATGATCTTGATGTGTTGTTCGTCGCCGGCCTTGAGCGGCAATTCTTCCGTGAGTACCACGTCGGGATCGTTGGCTAGCCGCTGCATCTTCTCGAAGGCCTTTGGTTTCCCATCGAGGTAGTTGGTCCAGCCGATTTGGGAATCGAATCCGCCTGTTTTCCCGAACCATTTCTTCTTTGCCTCGAAGTTGGTGTGATGCCACCAGGGAGTGGCGCATCTCACGGCGTCGCCAACTGGGAAACACCCATACAGCCGGTACGTGTCTATAACGCCCGGCGCCATCTCTTCGGCGTACTCGCCGTCGCGCCAAAACTCTTCGGATTCCTCCTCGATCCATTTGTCGATCAGCGGATAGGCGTCCTCGCCTTTATACATGAAGCGCATCATCCAGACATGGTGGTTGAATCCCGCCATGAGCACGCCGACGTCTTCGAGGTCCAGCCCCAGCGTGCGGGCAATCGCGCGGTAGCCCCAGTGACCGTGACAGACACCGACGGCCTTGAGCTTCGTACAGCGTGTGACGATGTTCGTGGCCTCAAACACCGGGTTGGCGGTCTGGATGAGGTACGCATCCGGACAGATGGCCTCCATGTCGCGTGCTAGGTCCATCAGGAACCTGAGTTGATGATAGGCGCCGACGCCCCCATAGTAGCACGAGACCCGATCGCCGATGCCGCGATAGTAACCGTGCGCTTCGGCGATCTCCCGTTCTTTCTCGAGCGGGCCGTAGCCGCCTATTTTCACGGCGCAGATTACGAAGTCCGCGCCCTCGAGCCCTTTCTTGCGGTCCGTGGTTGCGGAGAACGTCAGGTCGGCCTTGGCCTCGTCCCGGTACCGGTTCGCCAGGGTGGCCGCCACGTTCAGTCTCTCCTCGTTGATGTCGACCAGGGTCATTCTGCTCCCCGCGAGCCCTTCCGTGACAATGACGTCCCGGATCAGCGAGAGAGAGAACGAGGCGCTTCCAGCGCCGATGAGCGTTATGTTCGGCATGCTGCGTTTACCTTTCCTGTGTTCGATGCGGTCGTCGACAGTTCATTTCTTCAACAGAGCGTTATCGGTTTCCCTTCCCGTATCGATCGGTTCCCCGCCTCGACAACGGCCACAGCCATTTTCCCGTCGAGCCCGGTGACCCGCGGTTCCTTGTCTTCTCGTATGCACTCCACAAACGATTCGTCTTCAGCCAGGTAGGCGTGCTTGAACAGGTCGCGCCAACTGCTGGATATCCGGCGCGCCTCGCCCGCCTTGTCGTTGCAGACGATCACGCCGTCGCCCTTCAGTTCGCCGAGCAGCAGCACCCCGCGGGTGCCGAGCACTTCCAGGCGAGCATCGTAGCCGTACCTGACGGAAACCGCCCCGTCGATAACACCCTGCATGCCGTTCTCGAAAGACGCCAGCATGACCACATTGTCATAGAAGTCTGGAAAGTCGGCCATGGCTTCCGGGCATCGGTAGTTGCCCGCCATCGCGTAGACCTCCCGAAACTCGCTGCCCGTGAACCAGCGCAACGTGTCGATGTCGTGACTGTTGACCTCCGCCAGCGGCCCGTTGCTCTTGCTGATGTCGTACTGCCAGGGCTTCGGTATGCTCGGCCCGTGTGTGAGCGACCGAACACATACAACATCGCCGATCTCGCCGCGTTCGACAGCCTGTTTCGCGGCCGCGAAATTCGGGCCGTAGCGTCGCATGAAACCCACTTGTAGCTTGACGCCGGCGGCCCGCGCTGCGGCGATCATTCTCTCACACTCGTCGGCGCTCATGGCCATCGGCTTCTCGCAGAGCACGTGCTTGCCGGCATTCGCGGCAGCCACGACAATACCCTCGTGAAATACTGTGGGTGTCGCGACAACAACCGCATCCACGGCAGGATCTGCAATCACTTCGGCCGGGTCCAAGTACGCCGATACTCCCGCAAGTTCCTGGGACGCGCCAGCCAGGGCCTGCTCGCTCGGGTCGGCCAGGGCCGCCAGGCAGGCCCCGGGCACCCTCGATGCGAAGTTCCGCGCATGAATCAGTCCTGCCCGGCCGGTGCCGATAACCGCCACCGAGACACTTCGATCAGCCAATTACGTCTCCTGGACTGTTCTCAAATGGATGTGCCATTTTCATTCGCCTGCAGCCACCTTGCGCAAGCGTAAACTACGCCACTTATCATACCGCTACGAACGTTAGAATTCAAGCCCAAAATTCCTCGCCCAGCCGTGAGAGATAGGCGGGCGAAATGCTCATCCGGCGACGGCGGGCTGCATGTCTTTCTGCTGGCTGTTGAAGATGCGCCAGTAGTAGCTGCGGCGCTCGAGCAGTTGGTCGTGGGTGCCTTCCTCGACGATGCGGCCTTCATCGACCACCACGATCTTGTCGGCCTTTGCGGCTACGGATGCACGGTGCGTGATGACGATCGAGGTGTGGTCTTTGAGGACGTGCGAGAGCGTAGCCTGAATCCTTGCTTCGGTCTTGGCGTCGAGGGCGGAGGTGCAGTCGTCGAGCAGGAGTATACTTGGATGGGTGATGAGCGCCCTTGCGATGGAGATGCGCTGCTTCTGTCCGCCGGAGAGCGTTACTCCCTGCTCGCCGACGGCGGTATTGTATCCGTCGGGCTGCTGCTGGATCCAGTCGTGTATCTCGGCGGCCTTCGCGGCTTCGATTACGGCTTCGATTGTGGCTTCGCGCGCGCCGTAGCGGATGTTGTCGGCGATGGTGCCCGAGAAGATCGCGGATTCCTGCGGCACCAGGCCGATATGGCCGCGAAGGTTTGTCAACTTGATAGTGGCGGTGTCGACGCCGTCGATTGTGACCTTGCCCTGCGAGGGCTCGTATAGGCGGGGGATCAGGTTTACGAGGCTGCTCTTGCCCGAGCCGCTGGCGCCCATCACGCATAGCAGCTCGCCGGGCTCGATCTTGAGGTCGACGTTGTGAAGTGCGGCGGCGCCCGGTCGCGGCCGGATGGTCTTCGGG
>JABMSA010000724.1 GCA_013202185.1 Planctomycetota bacterium | reverse complement strand
CGTCGACTTGCCCGAGCCCGACGGCCCCATCAGGGCGACGTACTCCCCCTGGTCGATCGAAAGCGACACGCCCCGGAGCGCTTCGACTTTCGTCTCTCCCAGCAAGTAGACTTTGCAGATCTCGTCCAGCTTAATCAGCGACATGCCTCTTCATCCTCCCGAGTGCTGCGGGATACGCCCGAACCATTAGTATATCGTTCCCGAGCTTCGACCGGTCCGGGGCTGCCTGGCCACGCTTGAAGCACACTTGCGGCGAGCCGAGTAGGTGATCGCGTTGCGGATCGAGGCCTCGGCCTCGCCGGAGACGTCGCTCTCGGTGTAGAACAGGGCCGTGGCGTCGATGCCGGCCTTCCGGGTCGCATCGCGCACCTCGCGCACTGGCCCCAGACGCTCAAGTGCGGGGATGGCACCGAATGCGAAGAGCATAATTCCCAACAGGCCGGTCAGAAACCGAGCCCAGCGGCGTCGCGGGCCGGCGCGCGGCGTCGCTGAGGACAAGACCTGTGTCTCTGGCAAGGTCGTCGTCCTTTCCATTTCCGGTTGCCCTGTTCGAGGGTGTGGTGGCTGCTGGCTGGCTCAAATGTCCGCTGTGATCTGGGTGAAGACGACGTAGAACATGATATAGGCCATCAAGAGCGTGAGGCAGAGGTTGAAGGTCTGGCCGCAAGCGTAGAGGATCAGCGGTTTGCCGCCCTTGAAGTGCTGCTTCAACTCGCGGAAGTTCGTCGCCAGGCCGATGCTCGCGAACGCGAGGCAGAAGAACCACCCGCGCAGGCTGCTTGTCAGCCCCTTAATCACGCCGTTGTCGATCATGGTGTATCCCACGTCGGGTCCCATCGCGGCGTAGATGAGCGAGAAGGCGATCGAGGCGCCGATGAACCCGAGGACGAACTTGGGGAACCTGTACCAGATTTCCATAACACCGACGCTGCGGCCTGCTTCGCGGTCAACTTTGAGACACCAGTAGGTGGCCACGCAAAAGGCGATTACACCGATCAGGACGTTCTGAATCATCTTGATCGTGGCGGCGACGTAGAGTGCCTTTTCGCCCAGGAACTCGCCCGCGGCCGCCACGGCGCCGGTGGCGTCGATCGTGCCGCCCATCCACGCACCGCCCAGGATTTGCGGCATGCCGACGGCCTTGATGAAGGCCGGCATGGCGACCATCATGATCGAGGTGAAGATGAGCGAAAGCCCGACGGCCAGCGTGAGCTCCTCCTTCTTGGCCCGGCAGGCCGCCGCGGTGGCGATCGCCGCCGAGACGCCGCAGACCGACATGTCGGCCGCGATCGTGATGTTGAGCGTTTTCGACTGCATCTTGAGCACCTTCTGGCCAAACAAGTACGTCGTGACCAGAACGATCGGCGTCACCACCCAGGCCACGAAGATGCCGGGGATTCCGATGGTGACGATCTTCCCGAACAGGATCTCCGCGCCGAGCAGCACCAGGCCGGTCTTGATGAAGTACTCGGTCTGCACCGCGGGCATGACCCAACGGGGCGTGCCGATCGTGTTGCTGATCAAGAGACCGAAAAGAATCGCCCACGCGGCGTAGCCCAGGCCGGCGTCCTTGATGTTTGCCTGCGCCGCGAAGAGTTGCGCCAAAGTGGCCAGCACAAAGACGAAGATGAAACCCAGGGCGAATTTGCCGACCGGCTTGCCCATGAAATGAGTGCCAATGCCGAACAACGCCATGAAAACGATGCCGAGGACGACCAGGTAGCCTACCTGGTTGACGGGCTTGGCTGCCTTGAGCTTCTTGGAAGCTGAAGAAGCCGCGTGCTTGGCGCCGCGCCACTGTGTGATGGCCGTTTTGGCTTTGTCGTTCAGTGCGTTGTCCTTGAAGCCGGCCGCCCGCGCCTCGGCCTCCGCAGATTGCGCCTCGGCCTTCAGCTTGTCGGCGTTGTCCTTCGCCGTGTCATGTTTCTCCTGGGCGATCGCCTTCTTCTCGTCAGCCCGCGCGCCGGTCACCACGAAGGCCTCGATCGGCTTCGTCGTCCACCCGTGGGGCTTGCCAAGGTATTTCTTAATGGCCGCCGGCAGGTCGCCGCTGGTTGCCTTGAGTTTCTCCTTCGCGTCCCTGGCCCGGTACCATGCGACGGTCGAAAACGGCGCCCCCTCCGCTTCCTTTGCCATGGTCGCGTTGGACTCCGCGAT
>JABMSA010000723.1 GCA_013202185.1 Planctomycetota bacterium | reverse complement strand
GCCCCGTGACGTGTGAGAAGGTGTGGAGCTACGGCGCGGAATGGGTAAGCGGTTGGTCGCCACAGACAGAGCGATGTGGAGCGCCGTCCAGTGCCATGATACGGGATCTGAACCAGTGGAATGCCAATCCCGATCTGAGCGGGGCGACGATGCCCATCCAGATGTTCAATGAGCCTGAGAATCAGGATTGCGCCGCGGGGGCGTGCATCACGCTGGAGACGCTCATCACCGCCACGCATGAGATTATCAAAGCGTATCCCGACAAGGAACTGACATCACCGTCGTTCCTGCCGCGATGGACGCAACAGGCGTATGGGTTGCTGGACTGGGTAGACGGGTATCATACGGAATACGGGGAATATCCCAGATTCGAGGTGCTGGCGTTGCACGCCTATGGCACGGAGTCGCTGGGGGCGTGGTCTGATTCGTTCAACGCCACAGCAGGGGATTATGACTACTTCCTGGCAGAGTTGGCAGCGCGGGGGTACACCGGTCTGCGGGTGTGGATTACAGAGATGGGCTGGTGGCAGTGGCCTGACCCCTGGTGTGAGGCGTGGGGAGTTTGCCCAGCGCAGGAGAATGCGAGATCATTCCTGAACGCGTGGATTACCAAGTGCGACGCTGATTCAAGATGTGAATACATGAACTGGTTCGGGATTACCAACGGCGGCTATGAGTTCGTAGTGCCGCTGGAGTATGACGGACAATTGACGTTACCGGGCCAGACGTGGCGAGGACAATTCAACTAATGAGCATCATACTAGTTTTATCTGTAACAGAAGATAGCTTCGTAGAAACGGTTTGAGGGGGGTGAGTAGAATGCCTAGAGAAATGGTACTGGGCCAAGTGGAAGAGGCCCACGGACAGGACGTGGCAGGGGTGCTTGTCCACCGCGCCGGCGCATTAGATAAGGAGTAAGAGGATGGAAGAAGTGTATAGAGAACTAGGTGGCAAGAAATTCGAGTTGGGCGATTTCTTGATTTACGGTAACAAGGAGGATCCCCAAACTTGGAACTTACCAGTTCGGGAACAGGGTAAGCCCGAACATACGCTCATGGAACGTGCGTGGCATGCGCTTCACGAGGGCTATAAGGGCCGCAAGTATTCTGGAGCGCTTGCAGAACTTGCACGGAAGCGACTGACAAGGCTGTTTGAATCGGAGAAGATGTCGGCTCCGCGGCAGGCTGAAGTCGATAAGCAATTCCGAGAAATGATGACGCCGGACAGCATCGACGGATTCAGCTATGCAATCCGGAAGTCTTTCGAGTATCTCGTAACGCCGCAGAGTGATGATGGGCTGTACCATGAGCCCCCATATTGCGCCGATGAAGTCTTCGATGGTCATGTTGAACATGGCAACGCTCTGGTAGTGTCTAGCCGCAGCGGACCCTTCGAGCAATACTACATGGTGCAATACACGGTTACCGACAACATGGTGTCGTTTCAGTCGGAAGACCAGTGGAAACAAATTGTGCCGTCTTGGTCCTATATCGATTCTGGCGATACTATCCCTGCGGAGGTGGCAGAATTGGAAGAGGCGACCGCTGGTCATGCTATCTCGATTGCCGAGCAGGACGATGAGAAAATTGTTCCGATGCACCTAGAGGTCTGTTTGATTGAATCCGGATGGGGCAACAAGAAGGACATGTATTTCTATCCGGTAGACATGCTCAAGGAGAATGCGCAGGTTTTTGTCGAAGCCAAGATGTACGAGAAAGACCATACTCCCGACAAGACCAACCGCGATTTCGTTTCAGTGGTTGAGTCTATTACGGGCTTCACCGACGATGGCGGCATCCTTGCCAACGTGGTTATCGTCCAGGAGGACCTCGCCAAGAAAGCGAGCGCGCTACAGGAGGCTGGGCTACTTCACCTGTTAGAGTGCTCGATTCAAGCAAAGGGCTCCGCACGCAAGGGAACCATAAATGGGGTTGCTGGCAAAATCGTCGAAAGCATATCAGAGGTCCAAGCGGTAGATTGGGTGACCAAGGCCGGGGCGGGTGGTCATGCAGTCAAACTTAAGGGAAGTTAAGGAGGCTATACTATGAAGGAATTAGTTTTCAAGTCAATGCAAAGCGGCAAGGATTGGAACACATCGTGGAGCGATGAAATCCTGTTCGAGGCCGACGCCGAACCGACCGAAGTTCTCATCAATGAGGACGAAGAAGGCTCAGATACCGATGCAGGGACTCCCGCCACATCGGAGGACGAGAATCCAGAAGGCCAGCCGGAGGGCGACGTGGAAGCGGAGCCAGAGGGCGATAAAGAGCCTGACGAGGAACCAGCAACCGAGGCCGAGCCGACAGAGAGTTCAAATTTGTCGGAAGCGGAGGTAG
>JABMSA010000722.1 GCA_013202185.1 Planctomycetota bacterium | reverse complement strand
TCCTCCTTGTAAGGGAGGCGCTCTAGCCAACTGAGCTAATCGCCCAGACGCGGCGGGCCGGCGGCAGAGGGCGCGCCGGCATCCGACGCCAATGGAATTATAGCGCGGATCTCGCCAACTATCAACCGAAATCTTGAGGTGAACACGCTACGGGCTGTGAGAGGAAACGAGGCGGAAGAGGAGCGGAATGTTTGCGGCATACAGCCGCAAAATCTATTTTATAGAGTTTTCACGAACGGACCCCTGTTCTTGAAAACGGGCATCCGCTCCTCTCGCCTTCGTTATGATTATACGCAAATGTTGTGCCAATGGCAGGCATCGGAATGAGAATTCGATAAGATGATGTGTACACAGTATTTCGGGGAATGCGGGGCGAATGCCGGCGGCCACAGGTACAATGCCAAACTGGCACACCAGCCGCCGCGCGTGCCACGACGTCCCTGATTAGAGTGCTGTTTGCCAATTGCGTGGCGATAGCGCACATCGGGCTCAGTCCTCCGCGTTCACCATGATCTTGATGGTATCGGGCGTGCGTTTTGCGGCGAAAGCAAGTGCCTCGGGAACCTTGCCCAAGCCGTAGCGGCTGGTGATCATCGACTTGAGGTCCACCCTGCGCTCGGCCAGGAGCGCCACCGCTTTCGCATATACGTTGGCATACCGGAAGATGGTAAAAATATCGGCTTCTTTCTGGGCCAGAGCCACGACGTCGTAGGGCACTTCGTTGGCCGGCGGAAGCCCAACGAGCACCACGCAGCCGCCCCGCGCGACGATTGCGGGTGTTTGCCTTACGGTGGGCACGGCGCCGGCTGTTTCGCAGACGATGTCGGCGCCCCGGCCGCAGGTCAGGTGCATCACGGCGTCAACGGTGTCAGTTTCGGATGCGTTGATGGTTGTGCTTGCGCCGAGCTTTTCGGCCAACCGCAGGCGCACGGGCGCCATATCCGTAGCGATGATGTTGCTTACGCCATACGCCTTGAGAGCCTGCACCGTGCACAGGCCGATGGGGCCGGTGCCAAGCACGACCGCAGTTTGCCCGATGCCGGCCCCGCCGCGCGCCGCCGCGTGAAGGCCCACCGAAAACGGCTCGATCATCGCGCCTTCCTCGAGGCTCACCTCGGCCGGCAGCTTGAAAAGAAAATCCGACGGATGCGCGATGTACTCTGTGAATGCTCCGTGAAACGGCGGAGTGGCGAGGAACTCGACCGCGAGGCAGAGGTTGTAGCGTCCGCTCTTGCAGTGCTCGCAGCGCCGGCAGGGAACGCCCGGCTCCACCGCCACGCGGTCGCCCGGCTTGAGATCGGTTACGTTCTTACCCGCTTCAACCACCACTCCGGCGCACTCGTGGCCGAGAATCAGCGGCTCGTCAACGACGAACGACCCGATCCGGCCGTGCTCGTAGTAATGGACGTCGGAGCCGCACACCCCGCACGACATTACCTCGACGAGCGCCTGGTCGGCGGTCGGCCTGGGCACGGGGATCTCGCGGTATTCGACCTTCCCGGCTTCCGTCAGATACGCCGCTTTCATTGTATCGGCCATGGCAGTTACCTCCGTGTTCCTGTCCTAGTCCGCGCCGCCACATGCCAGTTTAATCAATATGACGCCGTAAATCAAGCTTGATACGGCCCGAAAGCCGGTTGGTGTGTGTAAATGTTTTGTGGGCGCCGGTGTCGCGAGCGCACCTGCACAGCATGAACAGGAGAAAAGCCGGCGCCCCCGGCGGGACAAGCCGGCAGGGGGCATGCTAAACGGATACGGGGGCTTGCCCCTGCGCGCGGGCGGGCAGACGTCTTTCGCGCAACCCGGGAATGTGCGTCAGGTAAGGTAGTTGCCGTCATGTAGACGGAATCAGTTCGCAGGGCGTTTCTTGTAGCCAACTGCGGACCAGTAGGGCATGTCGTTTGAGATCATGATGCCCTCGAGGCCCGCCTGCTCGAACATCTCTATTACGCGCTTCCTGGAAAAACGCTTTTCGAGCCTGGTGCCGAATCGATCGAGTGCATCTGTCCGCATGCTGTAGAAGGAGCGGTTGCGATATGCCGATAATGGTATGTCGGATACGTCCGCCCCGAGTCTTTCCAGGGCGAGCGAGGCCGTTGCCATGGGAAGGTAAACCGTGAAGGCGATGAGCTGAGAAACGACGAGCCTGGCTCCGAACGGCAGCCTGCAGATGACTCGCCGGATCATGTCTGATGACTTCCAGACGACCTTGAACCACCGGGGCCTGTTTTCTAAGGCGTAGTAAATGTAGGCCAAGAAGGGGGCCCCGGGTTTGAGCTTGTCGACGCACGAGCGCAGCCCGGCGAGGGTATCCGGAATGTGATGCAGCACTCCGATGGAATAACCGAAGTCCATCGAGCTGTCAGGTAGCGGGATGTCCTCAAACGACGCCCGGTGAAACTTGCAGTTCTTGAACCGGCTCAGATTTCTTTTTGCTACCGCGAGTGCTTTGCCGCTTGCGTCTATGCAGCAAAGCTCGCCTACTCGCGGGGCCACCAGTGTGGCCCACCTGCCGCTGCCGCAGCCCATGTCGAAGCCCCTGGCATCCTTGGGCAGTTTGTCCCACCTGAATATCCTGAAATATCCGTCGAACTGGCGGCACAACTCCTCGTTGCTCAACTGTTCTTGAGGAAAGGCGGCCCACTCGTCGCCAAAGCCGTCGACTGTCTGCTGATCAATATTACATGCACCTACACCAATAGCGCTCAGAAAACACTCCTCCTAAAAGTCTTTTTCCCGTCCTTTCACCCATAGTGATTTGGAACGCCCGTTTTGCGTTCGCCGTAACTTACGCACTAATAGTTCATCGGAACAAAACACTCGTAATTTAGCAGGAACTCTCGGCGGACCGGAGCTTGAGCGGTTTGTGGTGTGGTGCTTCGGCGGGCGGTCAGAAGCTGCCGATCCTGAAATCGATGTCGACGATCCTGGTTTTTTTCAGGCTTTTCGAGAGGCGGGTGAGAATCTGCTGCTTGCGAAAACCTGAAAGCTCGTAAAGCCAGGGGGAGGAGTCGACCTCGATACGGAGAACGTTCCCTTTGATGCCGGCAACGCGTGTGTGGCGGGCGATTTCGGTGCCGGCTGCGGCGCGCCATTCGCTGTATATCTCGACGTGCTCGATATTGTGGCCCAGCGGCGAACTCTCGAGCATTCGGTTGAGGACGTCGGATGCTTTTTCCGCGGGTTTCATCTTGGGTTCTCTGCGAGAAGCACCGGCCACGGTGGAGGTTGCGTCAGTCTTCGATGCTTACAGGCATCACCACGTAGAGGTAGTCGTCGCCGTTCTTGAAGAGCGCGGGCCGGTCCTTGTCTTTCAGCTCGATCTGGATTGTTTCGCCTTCGGTGATTTTGAGGACGTCGAGCAGGTAAGCAGGGTTGAATCCGATGTTTACTGCTTCGCCTTCAAATTCAACGTTTCGCTCGATTTTCGCCCCGCCCCGTTCCGGCACCCTGGATGTGAGCGTCATTTTGCCGTCTGCGAAGGTTGCGCGCAGTGCCCGCGATTCGTCGCTGGTGAGCACGGCTGCCTGGCGAACGGCCGATGTCATCTCTGGGATGCCGATGGTGGCTATCCTGTCGTTTTCGCGGGGCACAACGTCTTCGTAGTTCGGGTAGCTTCCTTCGACGAGTTTGCTGGCGACAACGCCTTGCCCGCACTGTGCGAGAATGAAGTTTTCTTCGAGTTTGAGCTTGACGGATTCTTTGGAGTCTTGAAGGAGGCGCTGCAAGACATCGAGAGCCTTGAGCGGAACGATTCCGTTGAACGATACATCCGATGCGATTTCGACTTTCTTCTTTATCCACGCGAGCCGGTGACCGTCGGTTCCCACCATGTGGGCTGTTCCATCTTTTACGACGAACAGGACGCCGTTGATGGCGAAACGGACGCTCTCTCGTGCTGCGGCGAAACTGGTGTGTTCGATCATGCCCGAGAGTACCGATGCGTCAACTTCAACGGCTTCGCCTTCGAAGATCGGCACCTCTGGAAATTCTTCCGGATCGGCGCCTTTGAGGTCGTAGGTTGATCCCTGGTATGAGACTGTGAACTGAAGCGGCTCCGGGCTGTCGAATGTGATGGTTTTGCCGCTGGCTTCGCGCACTATTTGCGTTAGCTGTGCGGCCTCGGCAAGGACTTTGCCATTTATTTCAACGGCAACATCGGGGATGACGAATCGTATGCCGACCTCGAGATCGGTTCCAGCAAGATGAACGCATCCGTCTTGTGCATCTATCAGCACGTTCTGCAGAATTTCTCTGGGGCTCTTGGCGGGAACCACCGTGCTTACGAGCTGCAACGCCGCGTGAAGTTTTTTTGTATCACAATTGAATTTCATTTTGTTACTTCTCCTGCATTATTATTAGTATTACTACTAAAGTACTCTTAAGACCCTTAACAGTAGTAATAGGGGCTGTGGATATGTGGAATATCTATGAATAACAATCTGTAAGTTCTTGATCCAAATGCACTTACGCGCTGCTGACGCCTGCGCATAGCTGTGCGCGGAAGGTAGTATGGACCGGGGGTTTTTTCGTCAGTTACCCACCGGTACCCACAGGGCTTTGCGGTAACGCCGAGTTTTGCACAATTTTCTCTGCCGGTTTTCACAAGATCACCCCAAGTTCATCCTTGATGATTCACAACTGAATCCACTGTCTAACAACATACTTTACTACCTTTTTTTTGATACGTTCTTGCGCATATCTTCGGTTAATCTTTCGATTGTTGCGGCGAGGAACGTATCGGTTTCGAGCATGTTTGTTATCTTGTCGCAAGCGTGCATGACTGTGCTGTGGTCTCGGCCGCCGAAGTAGCCGCCGATTTCCTTGAGCGAGTAGTCGGTGAGCTTGCGTGCAAGGTACATGCAGACTTGTCGAGGGTGCGATATAGCCTTGGATCGCTTTTTTGATTGCAGGTCCGAAAGCTTTATCTTGAAGTGTCCGACCACTGCGTTTTGGGTGTCTTCTATGCTTATGGTTGTTCGTTCGCGGTCGATGGTATCGAGAAGTGCATCCTTGGCGAGGATAATGTCGATCTGTTTGTTCATGAGGCTTGCGTAGCCGATTATCTTGATGATGGCGCCTTCGATTTCGCGGATGTTGCTTGCAATATGCTCGGCTATGTAGTTTACCACTTCCTCGGGGAAGGATCGCCCTTTGAGTTGGGCTTTCTTTTGTATGATTGCTACGCGCGTTTCGTAGGTGGGTTGGCTGAGTTTTGCGACCATTCCCCACTTGAAGCGCGAGACGAGGCGCTCTTCGATGGTAGGGATTTCCTTCGGCGGGCTGTCGCTGGTGATCACAATCTGCTTTTGTGCATTGTAGAGGGCGTTGAAGGTGTGAAAAAACTCCTCCTGTGTGCGGTCGCCCTTGCCGAGAAAATGAATGTCGTCGATGAGCAGAGCGTCTACTTGCCGGTAGCGGTAGCGGAAGTTCTCGATGTCGCCATGGCGCACGGCCGAGATGAACTGGTTCATGAAGTTCTCGCACGACATGTAGAGAATCTTCGGCCGCGGGCGCCTGTTGAGAAGGGCATGAGCGATAGCCTGAACGAGATGCGTTTTTCCCAGGCCCACGGATCCGTGCATGAACAGCGGGTTGTAGGCCTGGCTGGGGGTCTCGGCAACGGCAAGCGCCGCAGCGTGAGCCAGATTGTTGCACGGGCCGACCACAAAGTTGTTGAATATGTATTGACTGTGCAGCCCCACCTCGCGCGCGAGAGAAGCGAGGTCCCTGCTGAACGGGCGGGGAGACTCCGGGGCGTATGCCGGTTGGCCAACTTGCACCCTTGCTGCTTCGCCGACGGTGGGGTCCTCTTCGGGATCGTTGGGCGACAGCCTGAACGCGATCTCGACGTTGTTGCCGGTAACGACCTTGACTGATTCTTTTATGACGTCGATGTAGTTGGTCTTGAGCCAGTCACGAAAGAAAGCGTTCGGAACGCCGAGGAGGAGTTTGTCGTCCTTGAGATCGACAAGTGATATGTTGGAGAACCAAGTATCAAATTGCTGTTTCCTGACCCGTTTCTGAGCTTCGGAAAGAACGGAGTTCCAGTCGAGCTGAGCGGTGGACATGAATATCCCTCTACTCAATTGAGTTATCCACAGGTTGTCAACATTCCTGCGGCGGCGGAGCCTTCAAGAACGGGGCGCCGCAGCCGGCAGAAGGGCGTCGGGCCGGAAGCCGACAACGTCATTCATGTTGCAATAACTTGTTAAGCAGCAACCACTTAGGGGCGGGGGGGGCTTGCACGTGATATGACAAGAAAAAGATCGGCTTACAATATCGAATATGCGCGTACCCGCTGAGATTGCGCTAAGAGCAAGTTATGCACACTAACGGCCTGACTTACCCGGAGCACAAACTATATCACATTTTCTTCTCAAGGTCAACACAAAAAATTCTTTTCACGCGCTTGCCGGTAACAGACGTTGTCGTAAGGTCGCACGGCGCTTGAGAATCAGACGAAAAAGTTTTTTCTTACGCCCCGTTTTTTTTCGTTTCGGCGCCGGCTCTCAACCCATCCACCGGGTGCGAATAATTATCCTGGTCCTCAGCACACCCCTCTGAAAGCGCAAGAGTTTTGAAAGGTGGGCCTGCCTCGGAAGGCAGGATGGGAGAACTTTTTGCAAAAAGGTATGTGTTTAGCGTGGTCGAAGATGG